>CAXICP010000122.1:0-8341 GCA_964022595.1 uncultured Salipiger sp. | reverse complement strand
GGGCAAGGGCGGCATGCTGAAACAGGCCATGAAGGGCATGTTCGGCAAGGGCGGCATGCCCGAAGGCATGGACCCGTCGCAGATGGACCCCAAGCAGATCGAAGCGGCGGCCAAGGCCATGGGCGGCAAGATGCCCGGCGGCATGGGCGGTTTTCCCGGCATGGGCGGCGGCGCGCTGCCGCCGGGGCTTAGCGGGTTCGGCAAGAAGAAGTAGATGCCAGCCCCCGTCCTGCATACGCCTCGGCTCACGCTGAGGGGCCACACGATGGCCGACCTGACGGCGCTTTGCGCGCTGCTCGGGACGGATCGTGCGCGCTATATGGGCGGGGCGGTGGCGCATCTGGACGCGTGGCGCTGGATGGCGTCCGAGGTGGCCATGTGGGACCTGATGGGCCACGGCGCCTGGGGCATTCAAACCCGCGATGACGTGTTTCTGGGCCAGGTCGGCATTTGCCAGCCGCCGCATTTCCCCGAACGGGAAATCGGCTGGACGCTGCTGGAAACGGCCGAGGGCAAGGGCTATGCGTTCGAAGCCGCAACCGCCGCGCTGCACTGGGCCTGGGCGCAGGGGTTCGGCACGCTGGTGTCCTATGTGGACCCGGCCAACGCCCGGTCGCGCGCCTTGGCCGAACGGCTGGGCGCGATCCAAGACCCCGCCGCCCCCCTGCCCGATGGCGACACGCCGGACGATTGCCTTGTCTTCCGCCACAGCCCCGATTCCGACGGCAACCCGGAGGCCTACGCATGACCCTTGTCACCGCCCCTGTTCTGGAAACCGGCAACCTTATCCTGCGCGGGCCTTTCGCATCCGACGCCGAGCCGGTCATCGAATTCCTGATGGACCGCCCCCGCTCGGACGGGTTCGGCGGCAGCGACACGCGCGCCGATGCGTGGCGGTGGTTCAGCACGAACCTCGGGCACTGGCTGCTGCGCGGCTACGGCTACTTCACCATCCAGATGAAGGACAGCGGCACGCCCGCCGGAATGTGCGGCATCTGGAACCCCGAAGGCTGGCCCGAACCGGAAATCGGCTGGGTCGTGTTCGCCGGTTTCGAAGGGCGCGGCATCGCCTACGAGGCGGCGCTGCGCGTGCGCCGCTACGCCTACGAAGACCTTGGGCTGACCACGCTTACATCGAACATCGTGCCCGGCAACGACCGGTCGGCCCGCCTTGCCGAACGTCTGGGCGCCTGGCACGAACGCAACTACACCAACGTGACCATGGGCGAGGAACGGCTGTTCCGCCACCCCGGCCCCGAGGCGGCAACGTCATGACCGTGCTTTGCGAACAGCATCGGCCCGGCCCCGCCGCGCGCGCCGCCGCACGGCTGGGCGGGCGCGTTCCCGCGATCGACACCCGGCGGCTGCAACTGCGCGGCCCGCGGATCTATGATTTCAAGGCCTATGCCGCCATCCTGTGTTCGGACAGGGCGGAATACGTCGGCGGGCCCTTCGCCCGGAACGAGGCATGGGCCGCCTTCACCCAGTACACCGCGCAGTGGCTGCTGCACGGCCACGGGCTGTGGGCGGTCGATGCGCAAACGCAGCCCTCGGCCGGATTCGTGGTGCTTGGCCTTGATTACGGCGACCCCGAGGTCGAACTGGGCGTCTACATGACCGAGGACGCCGAAGGCCACGGTTATGCCCACGAGGCAGCAAGCGCCGCGCGGTCCTACGCGTTCGACACGCTCAAATGGGACAGCGTCGTCAGCTACCTTGACGCGGCGAACGTCCGCGCCGGCGCCCTGATGCAGCGCCTTGGCGCCCGGCGCGACGGTGACGCCGAAAGCGCGTTTGGCGATGGCACGCAGGTCTGGCGCCACCGCAGCGAGGCCGCGCAATGATCCCCGTTCTTGAAACCCGCCGCCTGCGCCTGACCGCGCCGACGCCGCATGATTACCCCGATTTCAAGGCCACCTTCGCGTCCTACCGGTCGCGTTTCATGGGCGGGCCGCTGAACCCCTATGAAACCTGGATGCTTTACGCCGCCGAAATCGGCCACTGGGAAATCCGCGGCTTCGGCATGTGGATGGTGCGGCTGAAGGACACCGACGAGACCGTCGGCATGGCGGGCGGCTGGTTTCCCGCGAAATGGCCCGAACGCGAAATCGCCTGGATCATCTGGCCCGACAAGGCCGGGCGCGGCTTTGCGCTAGAGGCGACGCACCGCGTGCGCGCGCATCTTTACGATGCCATGGGCTGGGATGGGGCGGTCAGCTACATCGACCCCAAGAACCTGGATTCGATCCGCCTTGCCGAACGGCTTGGCGCGACCAAGGACACCGCCGCGCCGTCGATCGACGGCAGCGATGCGGTCTACCGCCACCCCTCGCCCGGCGCGCTTCTTGGCACGCAGCTGGCGCATGGCATCGACATGGAGATCGCGAATTTCGCCGATCCCCTCTTCAAACCGAAAGGCTGGGCCATTGACTGACACCCTGGACGCAGTTACCCGCGCCGCGGCGCTTCTGAAAGGGCACCGCGAAAGCATCGACAGGCTTGACGCGATCCTGGTGTTCACGCTGGCCGAGCGGTTCAAGCACACGCAGGCGGTGGGCGCTCTCAAGGCGACCCACGACCTGCCCCCATCCGATCCCGCGCGGGAAGAACAGCAGATCGCGCGGCTGAGGGAATTGGCGATTCAGGCGGATCTTGATCCGGAATTCGCCGAGAAGTTCCTGAATTTCGTCATTCAGGAAGTCATCAAGCACCACGAACGACACCAATCCTGACGGCACCCACGTCAGCACACGCCATTCACAAAGGAGAAACGCAATGGCTCTCAAGATCAGGCTCGCCCGCGGCGGTTCCAAGAAACGCCCCCACTACGCGATCGTCGTCGCCGATTCGCGCATGCCGCGCGACGGCCGCTTCATCGAAAAGGTCGGCACCTACAACCCGCTGCTCGCCAAGGACGACGAGCGCCGGGTGAACATGGACGTCGAGCGCATCCAGTACTGGATCGGCCAGGGCGCCCAGGCCACCGACCGCGTGTCGCGCTTCCTTGAAGCGGCCGACGTCGTCGAAAAGAAGGTTCGCAACAACCCCGACAAGGCAAAGCCGGGCAAGGCCGCCGCTGAGCGCGCCGAAGCCAAGGCCGCCAAGGCCGCTGCCGCGTCCGAGCCCGCCGAAGAGGCCGCAGCAGAGTAAACCACTGTTGCATCCTTGCACCCAGGCGCGCGGAAGTCCCTTCCGCGCGCCTTTGTCATTTGTCCGGGCTATGAAAGCGTGCCAAACGCGCTAGTCTGCTCGTCACACCCTTTTTACGGGATCGCTGCCCATGATCACCTCTCGTTTCACCTGCTGCCTGTCGCTTGTTGCCGCGCTGCTCGCCGGCGGTGCGTCCGCGCAGGAAACGCTTTCGACGCAGGGCACCCAGCCCGGCGCCGTGTTCACGCTGCGCGGTGGCGTGGCGTCGGCCCCCGATTACTTCGGGTCCGACGATACCACCGCCGCCCCCGACATCGGCTTCAGCTTTCATGGGCTGACGCTGAAGAACGGGCGCAGCTTCGGTGACAGCGACCCCTGGAACGACACGCTTGGCTTCGGCATGGGCGGATCGCTGCGCTACATCCCGGAACGCGACAGCTCGGACCACGGCGCGCTGCGCGGCATGGACGATATCGATGCCGCCGTCGAACTTGGCTTCGGCGTCAGCTTCACGGGCCGCACCTATGAATTGTTCGCCGACGTGCGCCGCGGCTTCGGCGGTCATGATTCCTGGGTCGGCGAGGCCGGGATGGACATGATCGCCCGCCCCGACGAGCGCTGGAAACTGACCCTTGGCCCGCGCCTGTTCTGGGGCAGCGACGATTACGCCGACACCTATTTCGGCGTCGACGCGGACGAGGCGACTGCAACCCGCGGCGCCTTTGACGCCGACGGCGGGCTTCTGTCCGCGGGCATCGAAATGGGCGCGCAGTACAAGCTGAACGACGACTGGGGCGTCGAGGGCGCCGTGACCTGGGAAAACTACCGCAACGACGCGCTGGACAGCCCCATTGTCGACGATGCCGACCAGTGGACGGTGCGCCTGGGCGTGACCCGCGTCATGCGCCTGCGCTTCTGATCTTGCGCGCGACATTGCAAACGCTCCGGGCACCGGTTTATCCAGTGACCCGGAGTTTTCATGTTCGGGGGCCATCAGCGTGAGCGATACAATCTGCGTCGGAACGATATCGGGGGCCTTTGGTGTCCATGGCGAGGTGCGGCTCAAAAGCTTCACCGCCGAACCCGAGGCCATTGCCGATTATGCCCCCCTGACCACCGAAGACGGCGCGCGCAGCTTCGACGTGCAGCTGACCGGGCAGGTCAAGGGCGGCTTTGCCGCGCGCCTGTCCGGGGTGCGCAGCAAGGAAGACGCGGATGCGCTGAACGGCTTGCGCCTGTTCGCCCCGCGCGATCGGCTGCCCGCGCTGCCCGACGATGAATATTACCACGCCGACCTGATCGGGCTGGCGGTGTTCGACACCGGCGGGGCCGAAATCGGGCAGGTCCGGGCCGTGCACAATCACGGCGCCGCCGATCTGCTGGAACTGGTGGTGCCGGGCGGATCCAAGACCGTGCTCATGCCGTTCACGCTGGCGGTGGTGCCGACGGTCGACCTTGCCTCGGGGCGCATCGTGGCGGACCCGCCCGAGGGGCTGCTGGAATGACCATCGGCCACGGGGGTCGCATGATCCCCGCGCTTGAGCCGCGCGGGGCAAGCGCGTAAGGCGATGGCATGACCGATACCTCGCCCAAGCCTCCCGCGAAATCGCATGGCCGCAAATCCGTGCGCCCCAGTCTCAAGCCGCGCGAACTGATGGACAGCCGCCCCGTGCTGGCCCGCGCCTGGATGGCGCAGGTGATCACCCTTTTCCCCGAGGCGTTTCCCGGCGTGCTGGGCCTGTCGCTGACGGGCAAGGCGTTGCAGGAAGGGC
The DNA here is from genome assembly GCA_964022595.1 of uncultured Salipiger sp. Classification (GTDB taxonomy): domain Bacteria; phylum Pseudomonadota; class Alphaproteobacteria; order Rhodobacterales; family Rhodobacteraceae; genus Salipiger. Next base: position 3,419 of record CAXICP010000122.1, on the reverse strand, counting down.
GCTGGCAGCTGGACACCATTCCGCTGCGCGACTTCGGGATCGGCAAGCATCGCAACGTCGACGACACGCCCGCCGGCGGCGGCGCCGGCATGGTGCTGCGCCCCGACGTGGTCGGCCCCGCCGTCGAAGCCGCGCGCGCGCGCATCCACCGCGCCGCGCCGATCATCTACCTGTCGCCGCGCGGGCGCCGCTTTGATCAGGCGATGGCGCGCGATCTTGCCACGCGGCCCGGCGTGACGCTGCTGTGCGGTCGTTTCGAAGGGCTGGATGAACGGGTCATCGACCATTACGGCATCACCGAGGTGTCGCTGGGCGATTTCGTCCTGACCGGCGGCGAGCTGGCGGCGCAGGCCCTGCTGGATGCCACCGTGCGGCTGCTGCCCGGCGTTCTGGGCAACGCGGATTCCACCGAAGAGGAAAGCTTTTCCAACGGCTTGCTGGAACATCCGCAATACACCCGCCCCGCCGAATGGAACGGGCGCGACATCCCCCCGGTGCTGATGTCGGGCCATCACGGGGAAATCGCCAAGTGGCGCCGTGCCCAGTCCGAAGCCATCACCCGCGCCCGCCGCCCCGATCTTTGGGCCGCGCAGGAAGACAAGCCGTGATCGTGCGCACCGCCACCCGCGACGACCTTGCCGCCATCGTTGCGCTGCTGGCCGACGATCCGCTGGGGGCCGCGCGCGAAGACCTTGGCCCGCCGCTTGCGCCCGCCTATCACACCGCCTTTGACGCCATCGATGCGGACCCCAACCAGCATCTTGTGGTGGCCGAACAGGGCGGCCGGATCGTCGGCACGCTTCAGCTGACCGTGACGCCGGGCCTGTCGCGCAAGGGCGCGCTGCGCGCCACGATCGAAGCGGTGCGCGTGGATGCATCCTGCCGCGGTCAGGGCCTTGGCGCGCAGCTGATCGACTGGGCGGTGAATGACGCCCGGCAGCGCGGATGCGCGCTGGTGCAGCTGACCACCGATGCCAGCCGCCGCGACGCGCATCGCTTTTACGAACGGCTTGGGTTCACCCCCAGTCACCTTGGCTTCAAGAAGCCGCTCTAGCCCGCCGCGAACCCCATATTTTCCTTGCTCCAGACGGCGTCTGCGCCTATACGCAGCGCGTCTGCGGGGCCAACGAGTCGCGCGGGCTTCTTCGGTGTTGCCTGACCCGCTGCTTCGGCGGGATCCGACGGCCCCGAAGACCGCACAAAGAGAAAGACGTCGATAGCCTCCTGCGGGCGCCCCGGACCTGTCCGGCGCGGACCCGATCGAAGACCGGAGCTCTGGGACGCGAGACATCTTCACGGACCAACCGTGAGCCATTAGGAGTAGCGTCAGATGGATCTGATCGCACAGATCGAGGCGGAACAGATTGCCGCCCTGGGGAAAACCATCCCCGACTTCAAGGCCGGCGATACCATTCGCGTCGGCTACAAGGTGACCGAAGGTACCCGCACCCGCGTGCAGAACTACGAAGGCGTCTGCATCAGCCGCAAGAACGGCAAGGGCATCGCGGGTTCGTTCACCGTTCGCAAGATTTCCTTCGGCGAAGGCGTCGAGCGCGTCTTCCCGCTGTATTCCACCAACATCGACTCGATCGAAGTCGTGCGCCGTGGTCGTGTGCGTCGCGCCAAGCTGTACTACCTGCGCGAGCGTCGCGGCAAGTCGGCCCGTATCGCCGAAGTCACCAACTACAAGCCGCTCGCCGGCGCCGACGCGTAAGGAGAGACGTCATGAAAAAGGGCATTCACCCCGACTACCACGTCATCGACGTCAAGATGACCGACGGCACCATTTACCAGACCCGCACCACCTGGGGCAAAGAAGGCGACCAGCTGTCGCTGGACATCGACCCCACCGTGCACCCGGCCTGGACGGGCGGCAACTCGCGCCTGCTGGACGCCGGCGGCCGCGTGTCGAAGTTCAAGAAAAAGTACGAAGGCCTGGGTTTCTGATCCTTGCCTCATATGCCTTTCGAACGCCGTCCCTTCGGGGGCGGCGTTTTTGTTTGCAGGGTCGGGATCTGGCGGCCACCGGCTGAGAAATTCGCTTCACAAATTCTGCATTTGGAATATATATGATCCGCCGAGGCCCGCTTGCCCCGCCCCCAGAACTACGGATCCCCCGATGACCCTGCCCCCGCTTTCGCGCTACCTTCCCATTCTGACCTGGGGGCGCGCCTACACGCGCCAGACCGCGACGGCGGATCTTGTGGCGGCGGTGATCGTGACGATCATGCTTATTCCCCAATCGCTGGCCTATGCGCTGCTGGCTGGCCTGCCCGCGCAGATGGGACTTTACGCGTCGATCCTGCCGCTGGTGGCCTACGCGATCTTTGGCACCTCGCGCACCCTGGCGGTGGGGCCGGTCGCCGTGGTGTCGCTCATGACCGCCGCCGCCATCGGGCAGCTGGGGCTGAGCGATCCCGCCGACGTGGCGCTGGCGGCGGTCACCCTTGCCTTTGCCTCGGGGCTGTTCCTGACGCTGCTGGGCGTCTTGAAACTGGGCTTCATCGCGAATTTCCTGAGCCACCCCGTGATCGCCGGGTTCATCACCGCGTCCGGCATCCTGATCGCCGCCTCGCAGCTGAAGCATATCCTTGGCGTCGATGCCGAGGGTGAAACGCTGGTGGCGCTGGTGCCGTCCCTTGTCGCGCATCTTGGGCAGGTCAACGCGCCGACGCTGGTGATCGGCGTCGCCGCGATGGCGTTTCTGTTCTGGGTCCGCAAGGGGCTGGAGCCGCTGCTGGTGCGGCTTGGCCTGCCGCCGCGCCTGGCCGGAACCGCCGCCAAGGCAGGCCCCGTGGCCGCCGTGGTGGTCACGACGCTGGCGGCCTGGCTGTTCGACCTGGGCCAACAGGGCGTGCGGCTGGTGGGCGAGGTGCCCACGGGCCTGCCCCCGCTGTCGGCCCCGTCGTTCGATCCCGGCATGTGGAACGCGCTTTTGCTGCCGGCAGCGCTGATTTCCATCATCGGGTTCGTCGAATCCGTGTCGGTGGCGCAGACCCTTGCGGCCCGCCGGCGCCAGCGCATCGACCCCGACCAGGAACTGATCGGGCTGGGCACGTCCAACCTGGCCTCGTCGCTTTCCGGGGGCTTTCCGGTGACGGGCGGGTTTTCCCGGTCGGTCGTGAACTTCGACGCGGGCGCCGAAACGCCCGCCGCCGGCGCATTTACCGCCATCGGGATCGGCATCGCCACGCTGGCGCTGACACCGCTGCTGTTCTTTCTGCCCAAGGCCACGCTGGCCGCGACCATCGTCGTTGCGGTGCTGGGGCTGGTGGATTTCAGGATCCTGAAAAAGACCTGGATCTACAACAAGGTGGATTTCGCCGCCGTCGCCGCCACCATCATTCTGACGCTGGCGGCGGGGGTGGAAACCGGCGTGTCCGCAGGGGTGCTGCTGTCGATCTTCCTGCATCTTTACA
>CAXICP010000121.1:0-8341 GCA_964022595.1 uncultured Salipiger sp. | reverse complement strand
CTGTCCTTTGATCCGCGCCCCGGCGTGCTGCGCTTTGACGAGATATCCGTGCGCAGCGCCATCGGCACGCTTCTGGCGGATGGCACCGCGCTGATCGGGGCCGGGGCCGGGGGCATCAAGGACGTGATGACGGGGCAGTTCCGCATTCGCCGGCTCGAGGCCGACCCGGGCGGGATGTTTGACGGGCCGCTGTCGCTGGACGGGGCCGAAATCGACTGGCGCCTTGCGCTTGATCCCTTCCGCTTCGAACTGGGCCGGCTGCGCAGCAGCGATCCAGACCTGCCCCTGCGGCTTTCGGGCGAGGTGACCGCGGCCGAGGACGGCTGGCGCCTTGCGCTGGACGGCACGATCGAGCGGCTGTCGCTGGACGCGCTGCTGAACCTCTGGCCCGAGGCGGCGCTGGACAAGCCGCGCGCCTGGGTCGCCGGCAACATCCACGAGGGGCGTCTGGAACATGGCGTGGTGGCGGTGCGGGTGGCGCCGGGCACGCAGCCGCATGTCTACGTGGATGCGCGTGTCGAGGATGTCTCGCTGACCTATTCGCGCACGCTGCCCATGCTGACCGGCGCGGCGGGGCAGTTGACCATCGACGGCACCCGCCTTGCGGTGACGCTGGAACGCGGGCAGGTGGTGCCCCCGCAGGGCGGCGCGCTGGACGGGGCAGGTTCGCGCTATGTCATCCCCGACACCCGCGCCAAGCCCGCGACCGGGGTGCTTGACCTTCAGGCGCGCGGGCCGCTGACGGCGGCGCTGTCCTACCTGGACAGCCCGGGCATGGAATTCCTGGCCAAGGCCGGCAAGCCGGTCGATCTGGGCAAGGGCACCGCCGAGGTCGCGGGCACCATCACCTTTCCCCTGATGCCAAAGCCCCCGCGCGAGCGGATCACCGTGGATGTGGAAGGCATCGTCACCGGCTTTTCCGGCGATCAGGTCGTGCCCGGCCACCTGCTGGAATCGGACCGGCTGGCCATCGATGTCACGGACGAGCGGCTGGTGATCTCGGGTCCGGCGACCTTTGACGGGATGGGGTTCGATGGCAGCTGGACCCAGCCGCTGGCGCCCGGCTCGGCCAGCCGCGTTGAAGGAACCGTGACGCTGTCGGATGCCTCGGCCCGGGCGCTGGGGCTGACGCTGGCGCCGGGCACGATCACCGGCGCCGGCCCCGCCGCGCTGACCATCGATCTGGAACGGGGCGCGGCCCCGCGCTATGCGCTGCGCTCGTCGCTGTCGGGGATCGGTCTGTCGGTGCCGCAGATCGGCTGGCGGCTGGGGACCGGGCAGACCGGGCAGCTTGAGGTCGCGGGCACGCTGGGCAAGCCGGTGACTGTGGACCGCCTTGCGCTGTCCGGCGCGGGGCTGGATGCGCAGGGCAGCGTGACGCTGGACGGCGCGGGGCGTTTCGACCGGCTAAGCCTGCCGCGGCTGAACGTCGGCGGCTGGCTGCGCAGCTCGGCGGTGATTTCGGCGCGCGGGCAGGGGCTTGCGCCGGCGGTGACGCTGTCGGGCGGCACGCTGGACATGCGCAGCGCCCCCTTTGGCGAGGGCGGGGCAAGCGGCGGGGGCAGTTCCGGCGGCGCCCCTGTGACGCTTGCGCTGGACCGGCTTCAGATTTCCGACCAGATCTTCCTGAGCGATTTCGACGGCGGTTTCCGGACCGAAACGGGCGGGCTTGCCGGCACCTTCAAGGCGCGCGTGGGCGGCAGCGCGCCCATCACCGGCGCGCTGGAGCCGCGCAACGGCGGCAACGCCATCCGCCTGCAAAGCCGCGATGCGGGCGACGTGCTGGCCGGGGCGGGGATCTTTCAGAACGTGCAGGACGGCACCTTCGATCTGACGCTGCTGCCGGTTGGCGGGCGCCCGGGCGAATACGATGGCGCGCTTGAAATCGGCGGCGCGCGGCTCAAGAATGCGCCCGCCATCGCCGGGCTGCTGGACGCGGTGTCGGTGGTCGGGCTGATCGACGAGATGAACGGCGCCGGCCTGTATTTTTCCGAAGTCGAGGCGCGGTTTCGCCTGACCCCGCGCCAGGTGATCCTGCAACGGTCCAGCGCGGTGGGACCGTCGATGGGGATCTCGATGGATGGCTATTACGACCTGGCGCGGCGGCGGATGGACATGCAGGGCGTGCTGTCGCCGATCTATATCCTGAACGGCATCGGACGGCTTTTTGCGCGCAAGGGCGAGGGGCTGATCGGCTTCACCTTCAACCTTGGCGGGGGCGTCGACGATCCGGACGTGTCGGTGAACCCGCTTTCGGCCTTCACCCCCGGGATGTTCCGTGACATCTTCCGCCGTCCCCCCCCGAGCATTCGACAATAAGGCCCCGCCATGCAGCTTTCCGATTTCGATTTCGACCTGCCCGAAGACCGCATCGCCACCCGCCCCGCCGTGCCGCGTTCGTCCGCGCGGCTGCTGGTGGCCGAGCGCGACGCGATCACCGATGGCGTCGTGACCGATCTGGTCGACTGGCTGCGCCCCAAAGACCGGCTGGTGCTGAACGACACGCGGGTGATACCTGCGCGGCTGACCGGCTGGCGCGACCGCGACGGCGCCCAGGGGCAGACCCGTGCCCGGATCGAGATCACCCTGCTGGAACCGCGCGCCGACGGCACCTGGGCCGCGCTGGTCAAGCCGCTGAAAAAGCTGAAAGACGGCGAAACGGTGGTGTTTTCCGACGCGCTGTCGGCGCAGATGACCGGGCGCGAGGACGGGCAGGGCCTGTTTCGGTTCAACCTTGCGGGGCCGGATTTCGACGCGGCGCTGGACGCTGCCGGCGCCATGCCCCTGCCGCCCTATATCGCCGCCAAGCGCCCCGCCGATGCGCAGGACAAGCGCGATTACCAGACGGTCTGGGCCGAACGCACCGGCGCGGTCGCCGCGCCCACCGCATCGCTGCATTTCGATTCGCCGCTGCTGCAGGCGCTGGCCGAGCGCGGCGTCGAATTCACTCGCGTGACGCTGCATGTGGGCGCCGGCACCTTTCTTCCGGTCAAGGTCGATGACGTTACCACCCACAAGATGCACGGCGAATGGGGCGAGGTGACGCCGCAGGCCGCGTCCGAGATCGCCGCAACCCGCGCCGCCGGTGGGCGGGTCATTCCGGTGGGCACCACGGCGCTGCGCCTGATCGAAACGGCGGCGCAGGGCAGCGGCGCCATCGCTCCCTGGAAGGGCGTCACCGACATCTTCATCTATCCCGGCTTCGACTTTCGCGTGACCGACGCGCTGATGACGAATTTCCACCTGCCGAAATCCACGCTGATGATGCTGGTATCGGCGCTGATGGGGCGCGAGCGGGTGATGCGGATTTATGATCACGCCATTGCCCACGGCTATCGCTTCTTTTCCTACGGGGATGCGTCGCTGCTCATCCCCTGACGGCAATGGGGTTCACGCTTTCTTCGGCCTTGTATGACACAGCCCAAGATGGCACGGGCAATCAAGGGCGCACGCCGCCCGCCCGAATCCCAAGACCTGCGGGGGCGCAATGATCGAGGTTCTGAAACATTCCTGGGCGCTGCTGCTTGGCATGCTGCTTTTGATGCTCGGCAACGGGCTTCAGGGCTCGCTGCTGGGCGTGCGCGGTTCGGGCGAGGGGTTTTCGGCCTTTCACATGTCCGTCGTCATGTCCGCCTATTTCGTCGGGTTCCTGCTGGCCTCGCGCCTGACGCCCGGGATGATCCGGCGGGTCGGGCATGTGCGGGTGTTCGCGGCGCTTGGCTCGTTCATCTCGGCGGTGCTTATCCTTTACCCGGCCTTTCCGCATCCGATCACCTGGACGATCGAGCGCATGATCATCGGCTTTTGCTACTGCGGCGTCTACGTGACGGCGGAAAGCTGGCTGAACAACGCCTCGTCGAACCAGAGCCGGGGGCAGGCGCTGTCGCTTTACATGATCGTGCAGATGATGGGGATCATCGCGGCGCAGGCCATGCTGCTGATCCCGGACACCACCGGGTTCCTGCTGTTCGTGATTCCCTCGGTGCTGGTGTCGATCGCCTTCGCGCCGATCCTGCTGTCGGTGTCGCCAACGCCCGCGTTCGACACCACCCGCCGGATGAGCCTGATGGAGCTATACGGCGTCTCGCCGCTGGGGTTCGTGGGCATGTTCCTGCTGGGCGGCGTCTATGCCGCGCAGTTCGGCATGTCGGCGGTGTTCGCGTCCGAAGCGGGGCTGACGCTGACGCAGATTTCGGTCTTCGTGGCGTCGTTCTACGTGGGGGCCCTTATCGCGCAATACCCGCTTGGCTGGCTGTCGGACCGCATGGACCGACGCAAGCTGGTCGCCGCCGTGGCCTTCGTGGGCGGCGTTGCCAGCCTTCTGGCCGCCATCGCGCCGGGTAATTTTCACGTGCTGGTGGTGGCCGCGCTTTTTGCCGGCGGGGCGGCCAACCCGCTGTATTCGCTGCTGATCGCCTATACGAACGACTTCCTGCCGCCCGAGAACATGGCGGCCGCATCGGCCGGGTTGCTGTTCGTGAACGGGGTTGGTGCCATCGCCGGCCCGATCGTCACCGGTTTCGCCATCCAGCGCTTCGGGCCGGGCGGGTTCTTCGGCATCATCGCGCTGCTGATGCTGGGCCTGACGGTCTATGCCGGCTGGCGCATGACGCGCCGCCCCGCGCCCAAGGTTGCCGACACCAGCGCCTACACGGCGGTCACGCCCTCGGCCACGCCCGTGGCTGTCGAGGTCGCGCAAGAGGTCGCCATCGAGGCGGCCGAAGCCGCCGAAGCCGAGGCTGCGTCGGACAGCTCGCAGACAGACGCCGCCGCCTGAGTTGTCGGCGGTGCGATTCGCTGCGTCGCGGCGGCGCCGCGCTATCGGCGGTATGTCGCAATTGACAGAAATCGTGACTTTTGTTCCGCTTCCCGGGACATGTACCCTTGATCGGGCACACATGATGGTGGGTCACGCGAAAGGAGCAAGAGGCCAATGAAAGGGCCCGACGAAATATTGGAATTCTGGCTCGACGAGGTCGGCGCCGAAAAATGGTATGCGCAGGATGACGCACTTGACGCGCGCATCCGCGAAAATTTTTTTGAAACCTGGGAGGCAGCGATGGAAGGTCGTTTTGGCCTCTGGCTGACCTACCCAAGCGGGGCGTTGGCCTATATCATTCTGCTCGACCAGTTCTCGCGGAACATGTTCCGCGGCAAGGCGCAGGCTTTCAGCGCCGACGAGATCGCGCTTGCGGCTGCCAAGCAGGCGATCTGGCGTGGCTGGGATCTGAAGATCGACGAGCCGGGGCGCCAGTTCTTCTATCTTCCCCTGATGCATTCGGAAAACCTGACCGATCAGGATCGCTGCATTCGTCTGATGAAGGAACGGATGCCCGAAAGCGGCGCGTCGAACCTGCTGCACGCGCGCGCGCACCGCGAGGTCATCCGCGATTTCGGCCGGTTCCCGGCGCGCAACCCGGCATTGTCGCGCGCCACGACCGAAGCCGAACGCGCTTATGTGGAAAGTGGCGGCTATGGCGCCACGCTGCGCATGCTGCAGGCCGAAGCCGCGGTTTGATACGCAGGGCGGCCCCCACCGACGGTGGGGGCCGCTTTGCCGTCAGTGCCGCCCGGATGGCTTTACATTGAACCGTTCCGGCGAATGGTTTAATGCCAAACCAATTCGACACGGCAGGAGAGAGCCATGGCTTCGCAAAGTTTCGACATGATCGTCATCGGCGCCGGACCGGGGGGCTATGTCGCCGCCATCCGCGGCGCGCAGCTGGGCCTGAAAGTGGCCTGCGTGGAACGCGAGCACATGGGGGGCATCTGTCTCAACTGGGGCTGCATCCCCACCAAGGCGCTGCTGCGCTCGTCCGAGATCTATCATTTCATGCACCGCGCCAAGGATTACGGGCTGAGCGCCGAGAACGTCGGCTTTGACCTGGACGCGGTGGTGAAACGTTCGCGCGGCGTGGCCAAGCAGCTGAACTCGGGCGTCACGCATCTTTTGAAGAAGAACAAGGTGACCGCGATCAGGGGCGAGGCGAGCATCGCCGCCAAGGGCCGCGTCACCGTCAAGACCGACAAGGGCACCGAAGAACTGACCGCCAAGGCGATCGTCGTGGCTACCGGCGCCCGCGCCCGCGAGCTTCCGGGCCTTGAGGCGGACGGCGACTTGGTCTGGACCTACAAGCACGCGCTGGTGCCCAAGCGGATGCCCAAGAAGCTGCTTGTCATCGGTTCGGGCGCCATCGGCATCGAGTTCGCCAGCTTCTACAACACGCTTGGCGCCGACACGACCGTGGTCGAGGTGATGGACCGCGTGCTTCCCGTCGAGGACGAGGAGATTTCGAAATTCGCCCGCAAGCAGTTCGAAAAGCAGGGCATGAAGATCCGCGAAAAGACCATGGTCAAGAAGCTTGATCGCGGCAACGGCAAGGTGACCGCCCATATCGAATCCGGCGGCAAGACCACGACCGAGGAATTCGACACCGTCATTTCGGCCGTCGGGATCGTGGGCAACACCGAGGGGCTCAACCTTGAAGGCGTGGGCGTCAAGGTCGACCGCAGCCACGTGGTGGTCGACAGGCATTGCCGCACCGGCGTCGAAGGCATCTATGCCATCGGCGATATCGCGGGCGCGCCCTGGCTTGCGCACAAGGCATCGCATGAAGGCGTGATGGTGGCAGAGCTGATTGCGGGCGGGCATCCGCATGCGGTCGATCCCGACAGCATCGCCGGGTGCACCTATTGCCAGCCGCAGGTCGCCAGCGTCGGCATGACCGAAGCGCAGGCGAAAGAGGCCGGCCACAAGATCAAGGTCGGGCGTTTCCCGTTCATCGGCAATGGCAAGGCGATTGCCCTTGGCGAACCCGAAGGGCTGGTGAAGACCGTGTTCGACGCAGAAACCGGGGCGCTTCTTGGGGCGCATATGGTGGGCGCGGAGGTGACCGAGCTGATCCAGGGCTACGTGGTCGGGCGCCAGCTTGAAACCACCGAGGAAGACCTGATGAACACCGTCTTCCCGCACCCGACGCTGTCGGAAATGATGCACGAATCCGTGCTGGATGCCTGGGGGCGTGCGATTCACTACTGAGCCGGGGCCGAAGATTTTTCGTACGAAAAATCTTCTGTCTGGCCCTTAGCTGCGACCAGGAATTTTCGTACGAAAATTCCTGGTCAACGCGCCGCGAAGAAGGCGGCAACCCTGGGTTGAAGCCAGCCCCAGAGCGTGGGCGCCCCGCGGCTGATCTTGGGCGAAAGGCGGGTTTCGAACGTGGCGTGGTCCACGTTGTAATCCGTCCAGCTTCCACCCCCGCAGGCCAGGTTCATGTTCGGCGGCTGGAACCTGTCCAGGGATTTCGCGAATTTGGCATCCGGCGTCTCGTCCGCTTCGAATTCGCGCCACAGCGAAAGCATTTCGCTGGCCTGATCCGCTGGAAGCATCCCGAACAGGCGCTTGGCGGCGGCAGCTTCGGCGGCTTCTTGCGCGGCGGTGTCGACTTGCCCGAAGATCGGGGCATCGCCGGCATCGATCTCGACGATGTCGTGGATCAGCAGCATGCGAATCACGCGCTCGATACTGACCGCATCATCCGCGTGTTCGCCCAGAACCAGCGCGAACAGCGCCAGGTGCCAGCTGTGTTCGGCCGAATTCTCGTACCGCCCGTCGTGGTTGCGGGTGGCGCGGGTGATGGCCTTGAGCTTGTCGGCTTCCATCAGGAAGGCCATCTGCGCATCAAGCCGCGCGCTCATTGTTCGGCTTCCTGCGACAGCGCGTCCAGCCGCTCCATGATGAAACTGCGCGCCCGCGCCTCGGCCATGCGCACCCGCACCGAGGTAAGGTACGCCTCTTCCAGGGTCGTGGAAGAGGCGCCGATGATCTCGGCCACCTGCATGAAGAAACGGTCGTCGCCGGTGGCTTCCATCACCTTGAAGGTGTCTTCGGCAAGCGCATCGGCAAGTTCGGTCGCAAGGCTCATGCGGCGCCCCCCTTTTAGCGGCTGGTTTCCGTCAGGCGCCGCTTGACGTAGCCGCTGACGGTGGAAACCATCGTGTCCATGTGCGGCTCTTCGAAGAAATGACCGGACCCTTCGATTTCCTCGTGGGTGATCGTTATGCCCTTCTGTTCCTTGAGCTTGTTCACCAATGCGGTGGTATCCGACGGCGGTGCCACCTTGTCTGCGGTGCCGTTGATGACCAGCCCCGAAGACGGGCAGGGCGCAAGGAACGAGAAATCGTACATGTTGGCGGGCGGGCTGACGGACACGAACCCGGTGATTTCGGGGCGGCGCATCAGCAGCTGCATGCCGATCCAGGCCCCGAACGAGAACCCGGCAACCCAGCAATGCTTGGAGTTGTTGTTCATCGATTGCAGGTAATCCAGCGCCGATGCCGC
>CAXICP010000120.1:0-8343 GCA_964022595.1 uncultured Salipiger sp. | reverse complement strand
GTCAAAGAACCACAGGTCCGGGGTGATGTCGAATTCCGCCAGAACATGGCCCTTGCCGTGGGCGCCGCCATCGGCGGAAATGTCGGTGATGCGGTCCATCATCAGCATGGGCGGTTCGGGAAGCTGCGCGTTGCCCGGCCCGAACAATTCGCCGCGGGCGCATTTCAGAAGGTCTTCCCTGGCGAAGCTTGTGGGGTAGTCGGCCATGCTCTTGAGAGCCTCTCGTTCCTTGAAATCCTGATCGCGCCCCCAGTATCACCGCGTCGGCGGGCCTTGCAACCCTGCCATGGTGGGCGCCGTTCGCGAACGGCAAGCGGTTTGGAATTGAATTCCGCCGCGCGTCTTCGTTATATGTACACCAATCGGGTGAAATGTGGATCCACCATCAGACGGGCAGGCAAGAGCACATGACAGCACAGGCCATGGAACGAGGCGCGCAATGGCTGGGGCAGGCAGGGCTGCGCCCCACGCGTCAGCGCGTGACGCTGGCGGCGCTGCTGATCGGCGACGGCCGCAACCGGCATGTCACGGCCGAAAGCCTGTTCGCCGCGTCCAAGGAACAGGGCGAAAGCGTGTCGCTTGCCACGGTCTACAACACGCTGCGCGCCTTTTGCGACGCGGGCCTGATGCAGGAAGTGACGGTCGATGGCACCCGCAGCTATTTCGACACCAACACGCATGAACATCCGCATTTCTTCTGGGAAGATGACGGGCACTTGACCGACGCGCCGTCGGACGAACTTGTCATCACGCAGTTGCCCCGGCCGCCCGAGGGGGCCGAGGTCGCGTCGGTCGACGTGGTGATCCGCCTGCGCCGCAAGGACTGACCGCCGGGCCTGCGCGAATCGGCTCGCCATTCACGACAGCCGCGCCAACCCCGGCGCAGCAGCTTGCCCTTTCCTAGGGCCGCGTTTTGCGCTATCCGCCGCGACTTGAACCGCGCGACCCCGGAGGACCCCATGTCCGAAGCCAAGAAGCTTTTCATCAAGACCTACGGCTGCCAGATGAATGTCTATGACAGCGAACGCATGGCCGAGGCCATGGGCGGGCAGGGCTATGTCGCGACCGACAGCCCCGATGATGCGGACATGATCCTGCTCAACACCTGTCACATCCGGGAAAAGGCCGCCGAAAAGGTCTATTCCGAGCTGGGCCGCTACAAGGGGCTGAAAGCCGACCGCCCGGATCTGAAGATCGGCGTGGCGGGCTGCGTCGCGCAGGCCGAGGGCGCGGAAATCATGCGCCGCCAGCCGCTTGTCGACCTTGTGGTGGGGCCGCAAAGCTATCACCGGCTGCCCGATCTGCTGGCGCGCACCCACAATGGCGGCAAGGCGCTGGACACGGATTTCCCCGAGGAAGACAAGTTCGAACATCTCAAGGCGCGCCCCAAGGCGAAACGCGGCCCCACCGCGTTCCTGACGGTGCAGGAAGGCTGCGACAAGTTCTGCGCCTTCTGCGTGGTGCCCTATACCCGCGGGGCCGAGGTGTCGCGCCCGGCCGACCGCGTGATGACCGAGGCGCGCGACCTTGTCGAACGCGGCGTGCGCGAGATCACGCTGCTGGGTCAGAACGTCAACGCCTATCACGGCCATGACGGCGGGCTGGCCGGGCTGATCCGTGACCTTGCGCGCATCGACGGGCTGGAACGCATCCGCTTCACCACCTCGCATCCCAATGACATGGACGATGCGCTGATCGACGCGCATGGCGATTGCGACAAGCTGATGCCCTATCTGCACCTGCCCGTGCAGGCCGGAAGCGATCGCATTCTGAAACGGATGAACCGCCAGCACACCGCCGAAAGCTACCTGCGGCTGATCGAACGGCTGCGCAGCGTGCGCCCCGATCTGCACATGTCGGGCGATTTCATCGTCGGCTTCCCGGAAGAAACCGAAGCCGATTTCCAGGACACGCTGGCGCTGATCGAAGCGGTGCAATACGGCAGCGCCTTTTCCTTCAAGTATTCCGAACGTCCCGGCACCCCCGCCGCCGAACGCGCCCAGGTGCCCGAGCAAGACAAGGATGACCGCCTGCGCCGGCTTCAGGCCCTGCTGACCCATCAGCAGCGCAGCCTGCAGGACGCGATGGTCGGGCGCGAGGTCGGCGTGCTGTTCGAAAAGCCCGGGCGCATGCCGGGGCAGATGGTCGGCAAATCCGATCACCTGCACGCGGTTCACGTGGCCGCCGATGGCATCGCGCCGGGCGATCTGCGCCGGGTGCGCATCGTGGAAAGCGGGCCCAATTCGCTGCGCGGCGAACTGGTCTGACAGCGGTCAGGCGGGGCGATTACTGCGCCTCGGGTTGACCCGCGCCCTTGAAAATCACGAAACGCAAGGCTGCGACGGTGCCCACCGCGCAGTCTTTTTACCTGCCGTGCGGTCCGCAGGTGACGGACGGGCTTGCCCGCGGGCGCCGCGCTTGGCACGATGATATTCCAACACAGGCGCAGGAGACATGCGTGAGCACAGGCACTCTGACCGAAGCCATCCTTGAATTTCCCGACAACCGTCTGCTCATAGACCTTTGCGGCGAATTCGATCGAAACCTCACGGACATCGAAGCGCGAACCGGCGTGCAGATCCTGCGCCGTGGCAACCAACTGGCGATTCACGGCCCCGAAGACCAGCAGGCCGCCGCCCGCGAGGTGCTGAACGCGCTGTATCAGCGGCTGGAACAGGGCAGGACCGTGGGGCGCGGCGACATCGACCGCGAATTCCGCCTGCACCCCGAAACCGACGAGACCCCTTCGAACCAGCTGGAAATGTTCGACGGCGGCAAGGTCGAAATCAAGACCCGCAAGAAGCTGATCGAACCGCGCACCGATGCACAAAAGGCTTATGTGCGCTCGCTTTACCAGAACGAGCTGTGCTTCGGTATCGGCCCGGCGGGCACCGGCAAGACCTATCTTGCGGTGGCGGTGGGGGTGAACATGCTGATCACCGGCGCCGTCGACAAGATCATCCTGTGCCGCCCGGCGGTCGAGGCGGGCGAACGTCTTGGCTTTCTGCCCGGCACGCAGGAAGAAAAGGTCGACCCTTACATGCAGCCACTTTACGACGCGCTGAACGATTTCCTGCCGGGCAAGCAATTGGCGAAAATGCGCGAGGAAAAGATCGTCGAGATCGCGCCGCTGGCTTTCATGCGCGGGCGCACCCTGTCCAACGCCTTCGTCGTGCTGGACGAGGCGCAAAACGCCACCACCATGCAGATGAAGATGTTCCTGACCCGCCTTGGCGAGGGTTCGCGCATGACCATCACCGGCGATCGCACCCAGATCGACCTGCCGCGCGGCGTGCCGTCGGGGCTTCAGGATGCGGAACGGCTGTTGTCCAAGATCGACAAGATCGGTTTCAACTATTTCACCTCGGCCGACGTGGTGCGTCACCCGCTGGTGGCGGCGATCATCGAAGCCTATGAAAAGGACGCCGAAGGCGCCTGACCGGCGGGGCGGCGCGCATCGCGGCGCCCCTGTACGCTTGCGGCGCGGGGGGATCCGCGCTAGGCCGCTTCGTCTTTCCTGCGGCCCCGACCTGCGCGCGCCGCGCCCTTATCCGACGGAATCCCGACGTGCTGACCGACACGATCATCGAAGATCCCCGCTGGGACGCCCTTGCGCTTGAGCAGCTGGCCGAAACCGCCGCGTCGGCGGCGCTGTCCCATCTTGGGTTGGACCCGGCGGCGTTCGAGATCGCCGTGCTGGCCTGCGATGACGCGCGCATTGCCGCGCTTAACGCCGATTTCCGGGGCAAGCCCACGCCGACGAACGTTCTGTCCTGGCCGTCCGAAGATCGCGACCCCGACGCGCTGCCCCGGGGCGATGCGCAGATGCCCGAAGAGCTGGGCGATATCGCCATCGCCTGGGACACCTGTGCGCGCGAAGCCGCCGAATCGGGCAGGGCGCCAGAGCAGCACGTGACCCATCTTGTTGTTCATGCAACCTTGCATCTACTGGGCTATGATCACGTGGATGACCGCGAAGCCACGGTCATGGAAGCGATCGAAACGGAAATACTTGGCAAAATGGGTATCGCGGACCCATATTCGCAGGACTGACCGGGGCGCAGGCCCCTTCACTCGAAAACGGTGGCCACCGGCCCCGGCAACGGAAAAGGACCAATGGGCGACAGCGACGCATCGTCTACGGCAGCGCACAGCGCGCAGCCGGATAGATATTCGGAACGGTACCAGGAGCGGGGCGAAGGAATCTTCCGCCGCATCTTCGGGGGGTTGAAATCCGACGGCGAAGAGCCGGAGCAGACCGAGGGCAACGGCTCGGCGCAGATGGCTCAGACAAGCCCGAGCATGCTCAACCTGCGCAACATGCGGGTCGAGGACGTGTCGATTCCCAAGGCCGACATCGTGGCGGTGCCCGACACCATCACCAAGCAGGAACTGGTGCAGGTCTTTCGCAGCAGCGGAATGACGCGCCTGCCGGTTTATTCGGGCACGCTCGACACGCCGGTGGGCATGGCGCATCTGAAGGATTTCGCCCTGCGCTACGGCTTCAACGGGTCGGGCGACGATTTCGAACTGGCCAAGATGCTGCGCCCGCTGGTCTTCGTGCCGCCATCAATGCCGATCGGCGTGCTGCTTACGAAGATGCAGACCGAACGGCGGCACATGGCGCTGGTGATCGACGAATACGGCGGCGTCGACGGGCTGCTGACCATCGAGGACCTGATCGAACAGGTCATCGGTGAAATCGAGGACGAGCACGACATCGACGAAGGGCGCAACTTCTTCCGCGAAGGGTCGGGCAGCTGGCTGGCGCTGGCCAAGACTCCGCTGGACGAATTCGAGGATGCGACCGGCCTTGGCCTGACCGAGGGCGAAGAGATCGACGAGGAAGAAATCGACACGCTGGGCGGGCTGGTCTTCATGCTGGCCGGGCATGTGCCCGCGCGCGGCGAGGTCGTGCCCCATCCGGGCGGTTTCGATTTCGAAGTGGTCGACGCTGATCCGCGCCGCATCAAGCGCCTGCGGGTGTTGCCCCATGCCATGGCGGCAGGGGCGGCGGGCAAGCCGGCGGCAAGCCTGCCCGCCCCCGCACCGGTTCCCGCGCTTGCGCCCGCGCCCATCCCGGAGGAGCCGCGTGGCTGATACGCCCGTCCGCGCCCGGATGGGCGCGCTGCCCGGCAAGGCCCGGCTGCCGCTGGCGCTTGTCAGCGGCGCCGTGCTGGGGCTTGGGCAGGCGCCGTGGGATCTGCCATCGCTTGCGCTGGCGGGGCTTGTGGGTGCTGCGGCGCTGTTTGCGTCCTGCGCCACGCCAAGGCAGGCGCTTGGCGTCGGCTGGGGCACTGGTCTGGGGTATTTCGGCCTGGTGCTGGCCTGGGTGCTGGAACCGTTCCAGGTCGATGCGGCCACCACGGGCTGGATGGCCCCTTTCGCGCTTTTCTTTCTGGCGGCGGGGCTGGCGCTGTTCTGGGGCGGCGCCTTCTGGGGGGCGGCGCAGGCGCCCGCGCGGCGCGGGATCCTGGCCCTTGCGGTGTGCTGGACGGCGGCGGAATTCGCGCGATCCTATGTGCTTACGGGGTTTTCCTGGGCGCTGGTGGGCGCCTTCTGGCTTGAAACCCCTGCCATCCAATGGAGCGCGGTGATCGGCCCGCATGGGTTGAATTTCGTGACGGTGGCCCTTGCGGGGCTGGCCGCCTCGGCGCTGCGTTCGGCGCGGGTCTGGCCGGGCGCCGGAGCCTTGGCCCTTGGCGCGGTACTGATCGGGGGCGGGGCGCTGCTGACGCCGCCGCCGCAGGACCTGTCGGACCGCCCGGTGGTGCGCCTTGTCCAGCCCAACGCCGCGCAGCACGAAAAATGGGACCCGGCCCGCATGCAGGGCTTTTTCGACCGGCAGGTGGAATACACCGCCGCTCCGGCGCAGCAGGGGCTGGCGCGCCCCGAACTGATCGTCTGGCCCGAAACCGCCGTTCCGACCTTGCTGAACAACGCCGAGGAACTGCTTGCCGTGGTCACCGAGGCGGCGCTGCCCGCCCGCGTCGCTTTGGGTATCCAGCGCGAAGAGGACGGGCTTTATTACAATTCTATGGTTATTGCCGGGCTGGGGCCGCGCATCGACGCGGTCTATGACAAGCATCACCTGGTGCCGTTCGGCGAATACATGCCCGCGCCGGGCCTGTTCCGGCACATCGGAATCGGCGGGCTCGCGCAGCGGGCTGCGTCGGGTTATTCGGCCGGGCCGGGGCCGCGCATGGTGGACCTTGGCGGCGACATCGGACAGGCGCTTGCGCTGATCTGCTACGAGGCGGTTTTCCCCCAGGACACGCGCGTTCACCCAGCGCGCCCCGCGCTGCTGCTTCAGGTCACCAACGACGCCTGGTTCGGCAATTTTTCCGGGCCTTACCAACATCTTGCGCAGGCGCGGATGCGGGCCATCGAACAGGGTCTGCCGCTGGTGCGCGCGGCCAATACCGGCGTTTCGGCGGTGATCGACGGGGCCGGGCGCGTGCTGGACAGCCTGCCGCTGGGCGAGGCGGGATTCCTGGACCATCCGCTGCCGCCGCCGATGCGGGTGACGCCCTACAGCCGCATGGGCGATCTGCCCGCGCTGGCGCTGTTGCTGGTGCTGGGCGCGGCGGCTTTCCTGCGCCGCCGTTGCGTTTCGCATTGACGGTGCTTTAACGAAGTCCTAGCTCTCATGCGTCATATCCTCGTCACAACGGCTTCCTGGCGTGACGACCGGTACCTAATGGAGCGCTTATGTCCCGACAAAACTACACTTTCACCTCGGAATCGGTGTCCGAGGGGCACCCTGACAAGGTCTGCGACCGCATCTCGGATGCCATCCTCGATGCCCTGATCGCCGAGGATCCGCTGGCGCGGGGCGCCTGCGAAACCTTCGCCACCACCAACCGCGTGGTCATCGGCGGCGAGGTCGGGCTGACCGACAAGGGGACGCTGCAAGATTACATGGCGCGCATTCCCGACATCGCGCGCGCCTGCATCCGAGACATCGGATACGAGCAGGACAAGTTTCACTGGGAAACGGTCGAAATCACCAACCTGCTGCACGAGCAGTCGGCCCATATCGCCCAGGGCGTGACCGGCGAACGCGGTGACGAGGGCGCGGGCGACCAGGGCATCATGTTCGGCTATGCCACCAACGAGACGCCGGAAATGATGCCAGCGCCGATCCTGTATTCCCACGCCGTGCTCAAGCGCCTTGCCGAGGCGCGCAAGTCGGGCGAGCAGGCGGTTCTGGGGCCGGACGCCAAGTCGCAGTTTTCCGTGCGCTACGAAAACGGCAAGCCGGTCGGGATCAGTTCGGTCGTGCTGTCGCATCAGCATCTGGATGCCTCGCTCAGCTCGGCGGACGTGCGCGCGATCGTCGAACCCTACATCCGCGAAGTGCTGCCCCAGGGCTGGCTGACGGATGCCACGGAATGGTGGGTCAACCCGACCGGCACCTTCGTGATCGGCGGTCCCGATGGCGACGCGGGCCTGACCGGGCGCAAGATCATCGTCGACACCTACGGCGGCGCCGCGCCGCACGGGGGCGGGGCGTTTTCCGGCAAGGACCCGACCAAGGTCGACCGCTCGGCGGCCTATGCCTCGCGTTACCTGGCCAAGAACATCGTCGCGGCCGGGCTGGCGGAACGCTGCACCGTGCAGCTGTCCTATGCCATCGGCGTGGCGCGGCCGCTGTCGATCTACGTGGAATCCCACGGCACCGGCAAGGTCGACGAAGCGGCCATCGAAGCGGCGATCCCCAAGGTCATGGACCTGACGCCGCGCGGCATCCGTACGCATCTGGAACTGAACAAGCCGATCTACGAGCGCACGGCGGCCTATGGCCATTTCGGCCGCGCGCCCGAAGCCGACGGCGGCTTTTCCTGGGAACGCTGCGATCTGGGCGAGGCGCTCAAACGCGCGCTGTGAACCAACGCGGCAGGATCTTCGCCCGAAGATCCTGCCGCGCCCGCGCGGGGCGGCCATGTCTTGCCCCGCGCCCTGCGCCGCGTTAAACGCCGCGCCATGACCACGTCGAACAAGCATCCCGGCGCCCCCTGGCGCAATTTCTACGGCCGCGTGAAGGGCAAGAGCCTGAAGGCGTCGCAAGAAGCATATCTTGACGAAGACCTTGCGCAGCTTTCCCCGGGCCCCGTCGATTGGGACGAGAACCCGGAACGCGCCGCGCTGGACCTGGACGCCATGTTCGGCGGCAAGCCCGTCTGGCTTGAAATCGGCTTTGGCGGCGGTGAACACATGGTCCACCAGGCCTCGGTTCACCCCGAGGCGGGGATCATCGGGTGCGAACCCTACATCAACGGCGTGGCGATGCTGCTGGGCAAGATCCGCCGCGCGGGGGTCGACAATGTGCGCGTTCATCCC
>CAXICP010000119.1:0-8423 GCA_964022595.1 uncultured Salipiger sp. | reverse complement strand
GTGGTGGATCGTGCGGATCAGCCGCTGCCCGGCGGCCTCGGGCAGCCAGCCATCGCCGCGCCCCCTGCCGTAGCGGTCGATCCAGCCCCACAGCCAGTCCTGCGCCACGGCGCGCGCCCGCGCATCGCCCACGGCGGCAAGGTCGTCAAGCCAGCGAAAGCTGTGGATTTCCGCGTCCCACGCCGCATCCGGCGCGTCCAGATCCCACAGCATCGCGCCCGGCGCCTCGATGAAATGCCCCGCGAACATCAGGTTTCCCGCGCACAGCTGCCGCCCCCGGGCAAAGCGCCCGGTGCTGCGCGGCTCGGGGCTGGACACGAAGGCGGTCGCCGCCCGCCCGCGCGCGGCAAGGCGCGCGTGAAAGCGGTTCAGAAGCCGCGTCGTCGCGGCGGACCAGCCTTCTGTCCGTGACATGCGTTTTAGTGCCCCTTGTCCGCGTTCTGCCCGCAGCTCTTGTCGGCGCGGTGCCTGCTGGCGCCAGTCTTAGCGAAGGCGCAAAATCAAGTCATCCCGCAAAGGACCACCCTAGGCCGGTTTGCCCAGCAGCGCCATGTAGAACCCATCCATGCCGCCGCGCTGCGCCCAGAAATCGGGCCGCAGGCGCAGCCCGCCTTCTTCGCTGCGCCAGCTTTCTTCCAGCCCCGGCACCTGCGCGGGCAGAACCGTCAGGCCCGGATGGCGGGCCAGCGCCTCTTCGACCTGGCATTCGCCTTCGTCGGGGATCAGCGAGCAGGTGCAGAACACCAGCCGCCCGCCGGGCACCAGCAGCCCCAGCGCGTGGTCGATCATGGCGCACTGCAAGGCGATCAGCTCGGAAATCCCCTCGCCCTGCCGGGCATGGGGCAAATCGGGGTGGCGCCGGATGGTGCCCGTGGCCGAACAGGGGGCATCCAGCACGATGGCATCGTATTGCCCTTCGTGTTCAAGCGCATCGCCGGCGACGATGGTGGCGGTCAGCCCGGTGCGCGCCAGGTTTTCCGAAACCCGTTCCAGCCGGGAACCCGAGATATCCAGCGCCGTCACATCGGCGCCCGCCGCCGCAAGCTGCATGGTCTTGCCCCCCGGCGCGGCGCACATATCCAGCACCCGCAGGCCCGATACATCGCCCAGCAGGCGCGCGGGCAGCGCGGCGGCGGCGTCCTGCACCCACCAATCGCCACTGTCGAACCCCGGCAGCGCCGATACCTGCCCCGCCTGCGCCAGACGGACCGACCCGGTCGGCAGCAGCGTGCCCCCGGTCGCCGCCGCGACGCTGTCGCCATCCCCCTTTGGCGTCAGATCGACGGGTGCGCCGGCGTGATGCGCCGCTTCCATCGCCCCGACCGGCCCCGCGCCCCAGGCCGCCACCAGCGGGTCGCGCAACCAGCGCGGCAGGCGCGGCGCGCGCAGCTTGTTCCAATGGGCGGGGCCGTCTTCGGCCACCTTGCGCAGCACGGCGTTGACCATGCCCTTCATGGTCTGCGTCTTGCGATCGGCGCTGACGATCTGCACCGCCTCGTTCACCACGCCATGCGCGGCGCCGCCGGTGCATAGTTCCCACGCGGCAAGGCGCAGCACGTTGCGCACGAACAGCGGCGGCGCCTTGCGCAGATGCGGCTTGAGCACGCGGTCGCAGCGATCAAGATTGCGCAGCACGTCCTGCGCCATGCGTTGCGCGGCGGCCCTGTCGGCGGGCGCCAGCGCGGCCCAGGCCGGGCCGGACATCGCGTCGGACATCACCCGCCCCTGCCCCAGCACCTGGCCCAGCAGATGGACGGTCTGCGCGCGGGCAGAGGGAATGGCGGCCATGGATCTCTCCCGGGTTGTCTGAATGGGCTGGCGGGCCCTATATCAGGAGGACCCACACGAGGAAAGCCGCCATGACCGACACGCCCCGCCCCGCCGATGCGCCCGAAACCGCCGATCTGTCCCCCGCCGCAAGGCGCGCCCTGGCCGAAGCCGCCGAGCGCCGCCGCATGGCCGAAGAAGACAGTGCCCGAAACCCGATCCCCAAGGAATACGGCGGGCGCGACGGGCTGGACCCCGCCCGTTACGGCGATTGGGAGAAAAAAGGCCTCGCCATCGATTTCTGAAATCTCGGCGCGCGACCTGTCGCCTTCGGTGCGAACAAGGCGGCGGGCGGCGCGAAATGCACGTCGCCCCGCCGGTGTGCGGCGGGGCGATGGGGTCAGCTGAACAGCACGCCGCCGTTGATGTCGACGTTGACGCCGGTCAGAAAGGCGCTGTCGTCCGACGCCAGGAAGGCAACCGCGTTGGCCACATCTTCGGGCGTGCCCTGACGCTTGGCCGGCGCCGACGCCTCGTAGCCGCGGCGGGCCTGATCCGGGGTGAAGATGTTGTGGAAGTCGGTGTCGATCATCCCCGGGCACAGCGCGTTGACGCGGATATCCGGGCCCAGTTCCTTGGCAAGGCCGCGCGTCAGGGTCATCACCGCCCCCTTGGACGCGGCATAGGCCGCGGCCCCTGCCCCGCCGCCGTCACGCCCGGCCTGGCTGGCGATATTGACGATGGCGCCCTTTTCCATGTGCGCCAGCGCCGCCTTGGTCATCATGAAGACGCTGGTCAGGTTCAATTCCATCACCTTGTTCCAGTGGTCCAGTTCCATGTCGCGGATGGTCTTGCGCGCCAAAAGCCCGCCCGAGTTGTTCACCAGCACATGCAGCCCGCCGAAGGTGTCGACGGTGGTCTTCACCAGCGCTTCCACCTGCGCCGGGTCCACAAGGTCGCCCTGGACCGCAATGGCATTGCCGCCCGCGTCCTTGATATGGGCCACGACCTTTTCGGCGCCCTCGGCAGAGGCGTAGTAGTTGATTGCCACGTTGGCGCCCTCGGCTGCCAGCTTGATGGCGCAGGCTGCGCCGATGTCGCGCCCACCGCCGGTGACGATGGCGGTTTGTCCTTTGAAACGCATGTGTTTTCCTTTTCGGTCTTGGTATCAGGTGTTGGCCAGCTTTTTCATCACCACCTTGAAGGTGTGCTCGTCCTGGTCGGTGAAATAAAGGTCGGCGTCATAGCCCTGGTCGTCCATGAAGTTGAACACGCGCCGGGGCGCATCCAGCCTGTAGGGCACCAGAAGCGTCGCGATCCGGTGGCGCGTGGCCGCCGGGTAATGCGCCGTCAGGTAGGTCGAAACGTGCAGCCCGTCGTAATCGGCGGGATCGACGTCGGGAAAATCGGTGGCCTGGGTGATCTCGGGCTTGCCGGATTCCGACCAGACCACCTGGCCGTAAAATCCCGCCCGCTCGCCGGAGTTGCGAAACGAGGTCTTGCCCAGTTCGAACCGGTTGTTGGCATGCAGCAGCCATTGCAGGGTCACCGGCTCTGATGCATCCACCTTGTCGACGATCACGAAATACGAATTGCGCACGAAGTAGATATCGCGTTCGGCCAGCGTGACCTCGGGCGACAGGCTTTGATAGGCGGCGGTGGCATCGCCCGAGATGAAGATGTGATCCTCGCGTTCCTCGGCCGCAAGGATGCGCCCCGTGGCGGCCATGGCGCGGGTCTTGTCCTTGCCGTCGTACTGGCCCTTGCCGTTGATCAGGATGGCGTTTTTCGACCGGGTCTGGCGCCGCCATTGCCGGTGCATCGACGAATTGAAGGCGACGTAATACCCCGACTGGATCGCCATGTCCTCGCCATAGGCGGCAAGGCAAAAGGCGTTCTGATCGCCGTGGCTGTGGCTGATGGACCCGAAGGGCGAGGATTTGAACACGAACTGGATATGCTTGTCGGGGTCGGCCATTTCATGCTGCACGCCGACCCAGCCGATGCCCTTGAAATGGCGCAGGCCGCCCTTTGGCGGGGTCGCGTCGATCTGGGGGTAATCGGTGCGAAAGACCAGCTCGTCGAAATTGGTGTCCCACCAGCCCCAGTTGTAGAACGCCCCCTCGGTGCCCGGGTTCAGGCGCAGGTTTTCCTCGCAATACCATTGGTAGGCGCCGTTGCCGGTGACGCCGCCCAGCTGGCGCAGGTTCAGGCCGGTCTTGATGCAGGGCAGATCGCCTTGCGTGGAATCGTCTCCGAAGGTCGCGCGCCGGGTGCCGGGCGCCTTGCAGAACAGCGGGAAATCGCCGGTGTTGCGCAGGAAGGGCCGCTTGTAAAGATCGATCCCGGTAAAGGATTTCAACCGGTTGGCCGCATCGATCAGGTAGCCGACGCCCATCATCCAGTAATTTGTGCCCTCGGCCCATCCGCCTTCGGCGTCCCCCCAGGGGGAATAGACCGTCGACAGGAAGTCGATGCAGTAGTTCAGCCAGTGGCGCGGCTCGTCGCTTTCGTCTTCGCCCAGCAGGGCGATGCAGGCCGGCACCAGCGTCAGCGAAACCGACCGCACCGCGTGGCTGTCATAGGGAAAGACATGGATCTTGGCGTTCAGCATCGCGTGTTCGGCGATGTCGCGGGTGCGCGCCATCAGGGCCGCACGCACCGCGGCGCGCTCATCTTCGGACAGTTCCGCGTGCAGCCAGTCATAGCCCCAGGCCAGCGCGTTGGTGACGCGATAGGCCCATTCATCTGTATAGGCGCGCGAGGTGACGCCTTGCGGGTCCCAGCTTGCCACTTCCAGCAGCTGCGCGCGCGCCTTCGCGGTCATGTCGGCATCCTGCGTGACCGCGCCGCCGATGGCGAGGTGACGGATGCAGTACCAGACCTCTTGCAGGTCGATGTAGGTCTGCCGCCAGACCGGCGCGACGCGCTGGTGGTTGGGATAGCCCGCCGGTTCGGTCATCAGCTCGCGGTCCATCCACGGCAGGACGGATTTTTCGTAGAACACATCCCAGCCGCAATGGGTGGGATCATCCTTCAGCGCCTTCCGAAAGGCCGCCAGCCGATCGCGGTTCAGCCACAGGCGCGGGTGGGCCATGTCGCTTGCGGCGAACCGGTCCTGCGCCAGCGGCAGCGGCGTTTCGGGCAGCCCCTCGGGGATGGTGAAGCTGCGGGCCTGCGACCAGGGCGTCAGCGCGGCGCCGGCGTCATCGCAGACCGCATAGGCCCATTCATATTGCCCCGGCGGCAAGGGCGCGTCGGGGGTGAACATGTTCCAGTGGATCGGGCCGTAGCCGCGGCTTTCGTTGCCATCCAGCGACGAGATCCGCAGCGCGTAAAGCGCCTCGTCCTCGACCACGGGCAGCCAGGTGAAGCGCGGCGGGTTCTCGGTGATCTGGGTGTCGGACGTCGGCGCGTACTGGATCATCAGGCGACCGGCGCGCGGCTCGTCGAGCGTGGGAAGGGCTGTACCGTGCATGGGATGTCTTTCGCATCGAATGGTTAAGGTGGCGGGGCAAAGGCCGCAGGGGCCAGGGCCCCGCCATCCCGCCGCGCTGTTCCGGGGAGGACGCGAGGGCGCGGCAGGAAAGGGTCAGTCGTACTGGCGTTCGTAGGCAGAGTTCATGACCTCCAGCACCTGCGACAGCCCCATCTTGTCGAGCGTCGCGGTGTAGCTGTCCCAGTCTTCTTTCACGTCGCCGGACCCGAGGATCCAGGCCTGCTGACGTTCCAGCATGTAGGTCACCAGGGTCGGCCAGTACTTGTCATAGATTTCCTGTTCGTCCTTGTTGAAGGCCACGCCAAGGAACTGGTCCACCAGCAGGTCCTCGGTGTCGTAAAGTTCGATCCCCTCGCGCGCCGAATCCCGCGTCCACTGCCATTCGTAGCGGTAATCCTGCGGGTAGCCGCGATAGATCTGCGCGCCTTCCAGGTACATCTGGCTGTTCACCGGCTGGCCGGATTCCAGCACCGCTTCGGTAAAGACCGGCTCGCCGTCGACCATGTTCCAGGTCTTGCCTTCGACCCCGAAGTTGGCCATCAGCGCGCCTTCGTCCGAGAACCAGTAGTCGAAATACCTGATCGTCTCGATGGGGTGCTCGTTGGCATAGGTGATCGCCCAGCCGTCGGGCTTCATCGGGATGCGGCGGTTTTCCTCGATCCGCTTGCCGCTGACGGATTTGGGCGGCAGGAACGGCAGCAGGTTGAACCCGTCGATCCGGTCGGCCAGCGCCACGTTGTAGCCCGAGGTCGACGCGAACCAGTCGCGCGTCATGCCGCCAAGGTTCTCGCCCAGCAGGTAGTCGCGCGCGGACGAGCCGCGGGTGAATATCTCGGGGTCGATCAGCCCCTCGGAATACCACTGGGCGATGTTGGCAAGGCCGTCGCGATACGCGTCCTGCGCGTAGGGATGGACGACCTTGCCGTCTTCGGAAACATAGAACTGGTGATACACATCCGCGCCCGTCGAACGGGCATCCCAAAGCACGAGAAGGCGCAGCACCTCTTCCCAGTCGCGCGCGAAAAAGGGAATCTCGTCCTTCAGACCGTTGCCGTTGGGGTCCTGGTCGCGGAACGCCACCAACACGTCGTGCAGTTCATCGACATTGTCGGGGCGTTCCAGGCCCAGCTTGTCCAGCCAGTCCTGGCGCACGAACCAGGCGCGGGCATATTTGCCGTCCGGCAGGTAGGGAATGAAATAGACGTTGCCGTCATGGGCCGCGATGGCCTTCCAGATTTCGGGGTGGTCATCGAACCAGGCCTTGATGTTGGGCGCGTGTTCGTCGACCAGATCGTTCAGCGGCACGAAGGCGCCTTCGGGGCCGTACTGGTTCACCGGCTGCTGGATGTTGTTGCCGCCGACGATGTCGGGCATGGACCCGGCCGCAAGCAGCAGGTTCATCGCCTCGTTGTTGTCCTTGGTGTTGCGGCCCGAGGTCCGGTCGATCAGGTGCACGCCGGTGCGTTCGCGGGCGACTTCCTCGACCGGATAGATCTTTGAGGTGTCGCCGCCGGGGCCATAGCCCTGGGCGCGGGGCCAGTGCATGTGCACGGTCAGTTCCAGCGGCTCGTCGACGATGGGCAGGTGGCTGTCGGCAAAGGCCGCGGGCGTCAGGGCCGTGGTGCCAAGAATGGCCAGGGCAGTCTTCACAACTCGCATGGTTTCCTCCCTTTTGCGAAGTCTTGCGTCCGTCTCGTTCACTCTTTCACCCCGCCCAGAAGGATCCCCTTGGTGAAATACTTCTGCAGGAACGGGTAGATCAGCAGGATCGGAATGATCGAGCAGACGATGATGGCGGCGCTGATCGTCTCAAAGGAATAGGCCGCCGTCAGTAGCGTGGTGGCGAATTCCTCGTCGTCGCTCAGATCGGCGATGACCTTGCGCAGGAAGACCTGAAGCGGGATCTTTTCCTCGTCCTGCAGCAGCACCATGGCCCAGAAGAAGCCGTTCCAGCGCGACACGATGCAAAACAGCGCAACCGTGGCGATGGCCGGTTTGGACAGCGGCACGTATACCTTCCACAGCACCTGGAATTCGTTGGCGCCGTCCATGCGCGCGGCTTCCTCGAAGCTTTGCGGCACGCTTTCGAAGAAGTTGCGTAGCAGGATGATGTTGAAGCCGTTGACCGCGAAGCCGATGATGATGCCGAAATAGCTGTCCAGCAGGCCAAGGTCTCGCATGTTCAGGAAGAACGGGATCAGCCCCGCGTTGAACCACATGGTAAAGGCCACGACCAGGTTCCAGAACCGCCGCCCGTAAAGCTGCGGGCGCGACAGGGCGTAGGCGCCGGGAATGATGAACGCCAGGCTCATCAGCGTGCCGAAGATCATGTAGATGAACGTGTTCTTGTAGCTGATCCAGAACTGCGGGTCCGACAGCACGTATTTGTAGGCTTCCAGCGTGAAGCCGACCGGGGTCAGCACCACGTTGCCCGCCCGCGCCTCGAAGCCGGTGCTGAAGGACAGCGAGGCCATGTAGATGAACGGGTACAGCGTCGACAGGGTAAACAGCCCGATCAGCACCATGTTCACGATGACGAAGATCCGGTCGCCACGGGAGTATAGGTTCATGTTCGCCATAGCGGTCACCAGAGGGATGTGCGCGAGAAGCGCTTGGAAATCGTATTCGCGCTCATCACCAGGACAAAGGCGACCACCGCGTTGAACAGGCCGGCGGCGGCGGCGAAATCGTATTGCCCCGACTGCAGGCCCTGCCGGTAGATGAACGAATTCACCACGTCGGCGGTCTCATAGGTGGCGGGCTGGTACAGCAGGATCACCATCTCGAAGCTGCCCTCGCGCATGTTGCCGATGCGGATGATCAGCATGATGATGATCGTCGGCAGGATGCAGGGGATGGTGATCTTCCACATCATCTGCCAGCGGCTTGCCCCGTCCACCACGGCCGATTCATACAGCGCCGGCGACACCCCCGCGATGGCGGCAAGGTAGACGATCGACTGGAACCCCGCCTCTTGCCAGATGCCGGTTCCCACGAAGATCGGGCGGAACCATTCGGGGCGCGTCAGGAAATAGACGGGTTCGACCCCGAACCAGCCCAGAAAGGTGTTCACGATCCCGGCGGATGGACTGAAGGCGGTGATGACGATGCCCGCGATGATCACCGAAGAGATGAAATGCGGCAGGTAGACGATGGT
>CAXICP010000118.1:0-8440 GCA_964022595.1 uncultured Salipiger sp. | reverse complement strand
TCGTGCCCATCGCGGTCACCGGGCTTGAACTGCTGCCCGCCGGGTCCAACCCCGACCTGTTCGTGCTGACCGTCCCGATGAGCCAGGGGCGCGACGGGTTGGCGGTGCTCAGCTTTCTGGGCGGGTTCAGCTCGGCCACGTCGATGGTGATCGTGGCGGCCATCGCGCTGTCGACCATGGTGTCGAACCACGTGGTGATGCCGCTGTTCCTGCGCTTTGCCCAGGGGGGCGCGAAAGTGTCGGGCGATGTGCGCCACGTGGTGCTGCTGGCGCGGCGGCTGTCGATCATCGGCGTGGTGATGCTTGGCTATCTTTATTACCGCCTGTCGGGGGGCGGGGCGGCGCTGGCATCCATCGGCGAGGTCAGCTTTGCCGGGGTCGCGCAGGTGCTGCCAGCGATGCTGGGCGGGATCTTCTGGCGGGGGGGCAGCCGGATCGGCGCGCTTGCGGGGCTGACGCTGGGCTTTGGCTGCTGGGGCTACACGCTGTTCCTGCCCAGCTTCGGCGCCGGGGTCTTCGTGCCTGACAGCTGGATGCTGGCGGGGCCGTTCGGAATCGCCTGGTTGCGCCCGCAGGCGCTGTTCGGGATCGAAGGCATGGACCCGTTGCTGCACACGGTGTTCTGGTCGCTGACGCTGAACACCGGGGGCTTCGTGCTGGCCTCGCTTGCCAGTTTTCCCGGCCCGCTGGAACGTCTGCAGGGGGCGCAGTTCGTCAATGTCTTCGAACACAGCACCGGCCCGCGCCGCTGGTCGGGCAAGGTGGCGCAGGCCGAAGACCTGATGATCATGGCGCAGCGCATTCTTGGCGCGCGCGATGCACAGGCGCTGTTCGAAGAAGAAGCGCACCGTCAGGCGACCGGCGCCACGCTGCCCGCGCCGACGCCGGATTTCCTTGAACGGCTGGAACGCGAACTTGCCGGGTCGGTCGGTGCGGCGACGGCCCACGCCATGGTGGGGCAGATCGTGGGGGGCATGTCCGTGTCGGTCGAGGACCTGATGGCGGTGGCGGATGAAACTGCGCAGCTGATGGAATATTCCGCCCGGCTGGAAGCGCAGTCGCAGGAATTGGCCCGCACCGCCGCCAAGCTGCGCGAGGCCAACAGCAAGCTGACCCGGCTTTCGGTGCAAAAGGATGCCTTCCTGTCGCAGATCAGCCACGAGCTGCGCACGCCCATGACCTCGATCCGGGCTTTTTCGGAAATCCTGCGCGACGCCGACGGGCTCGCTCCCGAGGAGCACAGCAAATACGCCTCGATCATCCATGACGAGGCGATTCGCCTGACCCGGCTGCTGGACGACCTGCTGGATCTGTCGGTGCTGGAAAACGGCCAGGTGAACCTGAACCTGCGCCAGGGGCTGCTGTCCGAGGTGCTGGACCGCGCGGTCGCGGCGGCAGCGGCGGACGAACACGGCGCGCGGGTGCGAATCTGGCGCGACCCGAGGGCGCAAGAGGTGATGCTGAACACCGATCTGGACCGGCTGAGCCAGGTTTTCATCAATCTCGTCGCCAACACGCGGAAATATTGCGACGCGGATCAGCCAAAGCTGGAAATCCGCGTGCGCCCCGGCGCCACGGTGGTGATCGATTTCATCGACAACGGGGCAGGGCTTACGCCCGAGGCGCAGGACGTGATCTTCGAGAAATTCAGCCGGGTGAGCGATCAGAAAGCCGGCGGGGCAGGGCTTGGGCTGGCGATCTGCCGGCAGATCATGACCCGGCTCGGGGGCGAGGTTTCCTATCTTCCCGGGCAGGACGGCGCGGCCTTCAGGGTCGTTCTGCCTGCGCGCTACGCAGTTGCGGCGCAGTGAAAGGCTGGCGGTCGAAATCGGGGAAAATAAATCGCTTGGTAACCAAATGGCGCCATACCGAAGGTCGATACAACGGGCATAGAACGGGCCAGGCAGGTGATGGGAGATCCCGCAAGACAGGATGACGTGTTAGGCCAGAAGGCCAGCGCAGCGCGTCGCGCTCATGAAGCGCGGGCGATGTCGCCGACCAAGGCTTTGCGTCGCGCGATGTCGCGTACCGCCGATGTCCTGTGGGACCTCGCGCTGGTGACGCATGGCGTGTCGCAGGACATCCTGGACCAGGACGGCGTGGTCGATTCGCTGCGTGCGAAGAACCTGCTGCTGCTGCTTGACGGGCCCGATGGCGCGCTTGGGCTGGCCATGGTGGACCGGCAGGTGATGACCGGCCTGATCGAGGTGCAGACCATCCTTCAGGTCACGCAGATGCCGATCGAGGATCGCCCCCTCACCCAGACCGACGCGGCGATGATGGCGCCACTGCTGAACGGCACGCTTGACCGGCTTGCGCGCTACCTGGACGGGCACCCGGACCGCCCGCAATTCGAAGGCTACGCCTTCGGCGCGATGGTCGAAGATGCGCGCACCGCCGGGCTGTTGCTGGATGCACCAAGTTATCGGTCCTTTCGGGTTTCCGTCGACCTAGCGCTGGGGCGCCGCAAGGGCGAAATCCTGTTCGTGCTGCCCGACCGTCCCGGCGCGGGGCAGGCGACGGGCCCCGACATCCAGGACGAAACGCCCGGCCCGCATGAACGCAAGATGAAGCTGCTGCCGGTACAGATGGACGCGGTGCTGTGCCGCGTGACGCTACCCTTGGGGGCCGCGCAAAAACTCAAGGTTGGTGATCTGATTCCGCTTCCGGTCGATGCGCTGGACGGGCTGGAACTGATGGCAGGCTCTGGCGATGCGATCGCCGGGGGGCGGCTGGGGCAGATGAACGGCATGCGCGCGGTGCGGCTGGCCTGGCCCGAGGGCGCCGCCCCGGCCGAGCTTGGGGCAGGGCCGGTGGTCGATCTGCCGATGATGGGCATGGCCGACAATGACGGGCCCGGCGCCTTGCCGGACGCGATGTTCGCCGCGCCGGAACCTGCGCCGGAACCCGAGCCGGAGGTGGAATTCGATGCCGCCGACTTCGCCTCGGATCTGCCCGACCTGCCGCCGATGGAATTCGACACCGGCGACTTCAACTTCGATGCGGCCGAGGGCGAGGAAGGCGAATTCGACTTCGCCGCGGCAACGGCGGATTTCGACGGCAGCTAGCGGCGCTGCATCGCCACCGCGTCAAGCGAGGGGCGCAAACCGTCAAGCTGGTAGCCCGCGTCGCCCGCCTGCCTAAGGATGTCGGCAGTGTCGATGCGGCCCGCCTGCGACAGCGCCCAGGCAGTGGTGCTGCGGGTGCCCGACCGGCAATAGGCCAGCACCGGGCCATCCGTGGCCTCGATCAGCTTGCCCATCTCGTCGACCGTATCCATCGTCACGCCTTGCGGCACGATCGGCAGGTAGACGAAACGCATGCCCTCGGCGGTGACCGCATCGCGGATCGCGTCGGCTTGGTGCGACGCCGGCACTTCGGCGTCGGGGCGGTTGCAGATGACAAGGGTCACGCCCGCCGCCTTGAGCGCGGGCACATCCTCGGCGGAGATTTGCGGCGACACGTTGAAGTCGCCCGATATGTTGATCATGGACATGGCGCCAGATCACCCTGCCGGAACGGTTTTGTCCAGACGTGATCTGACATGCGGCGCCAGCATCATGCCGATCAGCATCGCGGCGCCGAACACGTAGATGCCGGGATTGCCCAGCCCAAGCGAGGCGATCACGGGGCCCGGGCACAGCCCGGCAAGGCCCCAGCCGATGCCGAACAGGACCGAGCCAAGGATCAGCTTGCGGTCCAGTTCGCTGGACGGTTTGGGCGGCAGGGGCGTGCCAAGCACCGCGCTGCGGCGGCGCGCGGCAATGCGCCAGGCGATGGCCATGGGGGCGATCGCGCCGCCCATCACGAAGGCCAGCGTCGGGTCCCAGGCGCCGAACACGTCAAGCCAGCCCTGCACCTTGGCGGTGTCGGTCATCCCCGACACGAACAACCCCGCGCCGAACAGCCCCCCGGCGAGGAAGGCAAAGAAAAGCCGTGCCATTTCAGATCACTCCCAGAATATGCCGGAACAGCAGCACGCTGGCGCCGCCGGCCAGAATGTAGCACGCGGTCGCCACGAACCCGCGGATCGACAGGCGCGACATGCCGCACACGCCATGCCCCGAAGTGCAGCCGTTCGCCAGCCGCGTGCCCAGTCCCACCAGCAGCCCGGCGACGATAAGCACCGTCATGTCTTCGGTCAGGTGCGATTCGACCCCGGAAAAGAACGGGCGCAGCAGGATCGGCAGCAATGCCACCCCCGCTAGAAACGCCGCGCGTTCCGATTTCGTCCGCCCGGCGGTGCCGTCCACCAGCGCTCCGATCAGGCCGGAGGCGCCCATGATCCGCCCGTTCACCAGTAGGAACACCGCCCCGCCCGAGCCGATCAGCAACCCGCCGACAAGGCCCCAGATCCAGTCCATCTGCATGTTCATTCTTTCTCAGGTCGTTTTGTTCGCTTCAAAGGTCCGGCAGGCGTCAAAGCCTGTTGACCGGAACCTTGAGGAAGACGCCGCCATCGGCGTCAGGTTCGGGCATCCGCCCGGCGCGCATATTCACCTGCAGCGAGGGGATGATCAGCCTTGGCATCGCAAGGGCGGCGTCGCGCGTGTCCCGCATCGCGACGAAATCCTCGCGCGATTTGCCGGCGCCGACGTGGATGTTCGCGGCCTTCTGCGCGCCGACGGTGGTTTCCCAGGCATAGGCCTCGCGTCCGGGGGCCTTGTAGTCGTGTCCGACAAAGATGCGGGTGCTGTCGGGCAGGGCCAGGATCTTCTGGATCGAATCGTAAAGGGTGCCCGAAGAGCCGCCGGGAAAATCGCAGCGCGCCGTGCCGAAGTCGGGCATGAACAGGGTGTCCCCGACAAAGGCCGCATCGCCGATGACATAGGTCAGGCACGCCGGGGTGTGACCGGGCGTGTGCAGCACCGCGCCTTGCAACTGGCCGATGCGAAAGCTGTCACCTTCGGCAAAAAGCCTGTCGAACTGCGAGCCATCGCGCTGGAACGCGGTTCCTTCGTTGAACACCTTGCCGAACGTGTCCTGCACGGTGCGGATGTTGTCGCCGATGCCGATCTTGCCGCCCACCGCGTCCTGGATATAGGGCGCGGCCGACAGGTGGTCGGCGTGGACATGGCTTTCCAGCAGCCATTCCACCGTGAGCCCGTGCTTGCGCACATGGGCGATGATCGCATCGGCCGAGCGGGTGTCGGTCCGCCCCGAGGCGTAGTCGAAATCCAGAACCGAATCGATGATCGCGCAGCACGTGCCGGCGGGATCGGCGACCAGGTAGGAAATCGTGTTGGTCGACTCGTCGAAGAATGCGGTGACATCGGGTGAAAGCATGGGGACTGTCCTTCGTGTGTGGCGTTGATATATGCGGAAAATGATATATGTTCAAGCCGCGTTGCGGATTGACATGAATCATTGATCCCGGGGGCCTCGGGCCCCATCGTTTCAGGGCAGGCGCGCGGGGAATGCCGGCAACAGCTGCGGCGCCGGTGGGGGCGGGCCCGCATGGGCGGGGCGAAAAGAGCCCCGCAAAAGGAGGAGAACGATGAAAATGCTCGAAGTTCTGACCAAGCGCATTGCCGAGATCGAGGCCGAGATCGACCGCGCCTCTACGCTGGCCGATTCCGCCGCGCAAGCCGAGCTGATCGAGGATCTGGAACGGCACGTCGAAGAGCTTGAGGCGCGCGGCGGGCGCCCGCCACGTTCGGCGCTGGCGCGGGTGCGCCCGGACGAAGACGACAGGACCGAAGAGTTCTTCGACAACATGCCGATCTGACCGGATCGCCGCGCGCGATCGCTGCCCCGGCAATCCCGGGGCAGGGTGGGCGTATGTGCCTGGATCAGCCCAGGAAAATGCCGATGATCACCATCATCAGGCCCAGCACCGATCCCATCAGTGCGCCCATGTTGATCGGAACCATCTTGCGCACCACGGCGCGCAGGGCCTCATCGTCCATTCCCGAACGGCGGGCGTTCCAGACCTTGACGATGCTCCAGACCAATCCGAACAGCCCCAGCACCGAAATGAGGGCGCCCAGCCAGACAAGTGCTTCCATGATGCGATTCCCTTTCGTCGCGCGCCGGGTGCCGCGCTGCGCGGACAAGGCGGAACGCGGGTAGCGCAAAGCTGCCTTCCCCGCAAGCGCGCCCTCTTGCCCGTCCTTGCGGGCATGCGCTACCTAGGGCGCCAAACCGGCAGGAGACACGAGCAATGCAAGACGACACTTCGGAAGACAAATACGGTATCGCGGCGGGCGAGCTTCGCAGTTTCATCGAGCGGTATGAACGGCTCGAGGAAGAAAAGAAGGAAGTCGCCGAGCAGCAAAAGGAAGTCATGGCCGAGGCCAAGGGGCGCGGCTACGACGTGAAGGTGATTCGCAAGATCGTCGCCCTGCGCAAGCGCGACAAGGACGACATCGCCGAAGAAGAAGCGGTGCTGGAAATGTACATGGCCGCGCTGGGCATGTCCTGATCCCGGCCTTCAGCGGTTGGCGCGCGCAAGCAGCGCCACCGCGGCAAGCCCGGTCAGGATGACCAGAACCGCCGCCGGGGCGGCCTGGCCGAGGTTTTCCAGCGACGCCTGGTCATGCACCCGCGTCGCAAGCGTTTCGTAGTTGAATGGGCGCAGCAATAGCGTCGCGGGCAGTTCCTTGACGCAGTCGACGAACACCAGCAACAGCGATGATGCGACCGAGGCGCGGATCAGCGGGTAGTAGACCTGTCGCAAGGTCTGCCCCTGCGAGCGCCCAAGCGATCGGGCCGCGGCCGCAAGGTTGGGCGACACCCGCCCCATCGCCGCATCCGCCGCCCCCTGGGCGATGGCGAAGAATCGCACGAAATACGCCAGCACCAGCGCAAAGGACGACCCGGTCAGCACCAGCCCGATGTCGTGGCCCGTCACCGTCTCGACCGTATCCGCCAGCAGGTGGTCCGCCGCCGCCAGCGGAATAAGGATGCCCACCCCCAGCACCGCGCCCGGCGCGGCATAGCCGATCGTCGTCACCGGCATCAGCAACCGGGGCAGCGCCGCCCGCGACATCCGCACGCCATAGACAAGAAAGATGCCGCCCGTCACGGTCACCGCCGCGGCGATGCCGCCCACGGTCAGCGTATGGGCGCCGGCGCGCCACAGTTCCGCGTCGGCCCAGGCCGCGGCATTGTCCAGCGCGTGTTTCAGGATCACGCCCCCCGGCAGCACGAATCCCATCGCGAAGGGCACCGCGCAGGCGGCCATCGCGACCCATCCGGCGATTCCCCGCAGCGGGCGGCGCGGCACGGGGCGGTGGCGGGTGGACAGGTTGAAGAACCGCATCCGCCTGCGCGAGCTTTTCTCCAGCAGGACAAGCAGCACCACCAGCGCCAGAACGGTCGATGCGATCTGCGCCGCGCCCCCGGCATTGTTGCTTTGCAGCCAGACGGAAAAGATCCCCGTGGTCAGCGTCTGCACGGCGAAATAGTCGACGGTGCCGAAATCGTTGACCGCCTCCATCATCACGATGGCCATGCCGGCGGCGATGGCGGGCCGGGCAAGCGGAAGGCCGACTCGCCAGAACCGCCCCATTGCCCCGGCGCCCAGCGACTGGGCCACCTCGTGCGAGGATGCGGATTGCTCGCGGAACGCATTGCGCGCCAGCAGGTAGACATAAGGGTAAAGCGCCGCCGCCAGCACGATGATCGCCGCGCCCATCGACCGGATCTCGGGGAAGGCATAGTCCCGGGCGCTTTGCCAGCCGAAGATCTGGCGCAGCGCGGTCTGCACCGGCCCCGCGTATTCAAGGAAGTCCACCAGCGCATAGGCGCCCACATAGGCCGGAATCGCCAGCGGCAGCAGCAGAAGGTATTCCAGCGCGCGTCGCCCCGGGAAATCGTAGCGCGAAATCAGCCAGGCGGCGCCTGACCCGGCCGCTCCGGCAAGAAGCCCGACACCGAACATCAGGACAAGGGTGTTGCCCACGTAGCGGGGCAGGGTGGTCGACACGAGATGCGGCCAGATGTTTTCCACCGGAAAGGCTGCGATCCAGAAGACCGCCAGGATCGGCGCCAGCACCACGGCCGCGATGACGGCAGCGCCAAGCGACCAGGGCGAGGGCAGGCGGATCGCCCGTCCGTCGGAATGACTGTTCTGCGCCAGGCTCATGGGGCTGTCCTTCTTGGCGGCCCCGGGCAGGGGCATTGCTGTTTTCCTCGGCATATAAGGAACTACCTTGCCCTGATGCGCGGCGAAAGAGCGGTGCATGCAGCTTTGCAGCCCTGCCCCGGCTCAGGGCAGGCTTTGTGAGGGGCCCTATATGCAAGGGGGTGCCTGAGCGCGGTCCGAGTGCCTTGCAAGAAAGGGCAGAGGCGCGGGTTTGGGCTTTTTTCACGTTTTACGCTAGGTCAGCGCATGTTTTTTGAAAAAACCTCTTGCGACCTTCGGAAGCAAACAGTAGATAGCCCCTCACCGGCGGCGCTGAGGCGCACGACGGGGCGCCGGACGGGGCGGACGGGA
>CAXICP010000117.1:0-8476 GCA_964022595.1 uncultured Salipiger sp. | reverse complement strand
ACCGCCCAGGCGATCATCGCCATGACGAAAGATATCATCGGCGCCAGCAGGAACACCGCCCGGTCGGACCCGGCGGGAATCACCACTTCCTTGAGCACGTATTTCAGCGCGTCGGCCACCGATTGCAGGATGCCGTAGACCCCGACGACGTTGGGGCCCCGCCGCATCTGCACCGCGGCCCAGATCTTGCGGTCGCCATAGACCAGGAACAGCAACGAGATCATCACGAAGCCCAGCACGGCAAGGCATTGGGCCAGGATGATCACGAAGGTCCCGAATGGGGTTGCGAAGAAGTTTGCCATCAAGTGTCCCTCACACCATCGGTATTCCGTTCTCGGCACAGGCCAGCGCGACGACTTCGGCGTCGATGGTCTTGAGCCCTCGGGGCAGCGCCGCCGAGATCGTGTAAACAGCATCTCCGCGCCAGAGACCACCCTCCTGCGCCACATTCGTGCGCAGGTGTCGGGCGAATCCGTAACCGCGAATAAGCGCGTATTGCGCCGCGACGCAATCGGCATAGTCCTGAACGTCGCCTGTGTCGCGTGCGCCGCGCATCTCGACAAGGAAACTCACAAGGTCCCCGTCCAGCAGCCGCGTCTCGACCCCCCGGTATTCCGGCACGAAGGGCCGGGTGCCCTGCGGCCCCGCCTGGCAGGCGCAAAGCAGGCCAAGCGCCGCCAGAAGAAAGGGCCGCATGCGCATCATTCGGCTGCCATGGGCGCCGTGCGGCGGGCCTTGGCGTTGGCCGAAAGTTCGGCCATCAGAACGCTTGCGCGGGCGATGGGGTTGGTCAGCCAGTGATCGCGCACCGCATAGCGGAACGCCGCATCGCCAAGCCGCCCCGGTTCTGTCGCGGCCCAGCTGTTGCCCGGCACCTCGTCGATCGCGGCCAGGTGCGGCACCTCGGCCACCAGCGCCTGGCGCAGCTGCGCAAGGCTGTCCCAGGGCTGCGTGGCGCCGATTTCGGCGGACAGCGCGCGCAGGATTGCCCAGTTTTCCTTGGCCTCGCCCGGCGGGAAACAGGCGCGCATCGCAAGCTGCGGGCGCCCTTCGGTGTTCACGAACAGCCCGCTTTCCTCGGTGTAGGCGGCGCCCGGCAGGATCACGTCGGCCCGGTGCGCGCCCCGGTCGCCATGGCTGCCCTGGTAGATCACGAAGGGACCATCAGCGATGTCCACCTCGTCGGCGCCAAGGCTCCAGATCACGTCGGCCCCGTCGATGGCGGCGCTCATGCCGCCCTCGGTCACCGCGCCGATGTCCAGCGCGCCGACCCGCGAGGCGGCGGTGTGCAGCACCATGAATTTCGAATTCGTATCGGCCGCCAGCTTCATCGCCGAGGCCAGAACCGCGGCGCCATCCGCCTCCTGCAGTGCACCCTGCCCGACGATCACCACCGACGGCGCGTCCAGCACATCGCCGTGATCCGCATCCAGCAGCGTCGACAGCGCCTTCCGGTCGCTGCCCACATGCGCGTAGTCATAGGTCAGGTCCACCGGCTCGCCCACCAGCCCGACGCGCGCCCCGGCCAGCCAGGCCTTGCGGATGCGCGCGTTCAGCACCGGCGCCTCGTCGCGCGGGTTGGTACCGATCAGCTGGATGAAGCTGGCGGTATCGATATCCTCGATCCGCGCGTTGCCCACATAGGCGGCGCGATTGCCGGCGGGCAGCCGGGCGCCATCGGTGCGGCATTCGACGTTGCCGCCCAGCCCCTCGATCAGCTGCTTGAGCCCAAAGGCCGCCTCGACCGGGACCAGATCGCCGATCAGCCCGGCGACCCTGGTCGCGGATTTCAGCTTGCCGGCAACCGCTGCAAGCGCCTCGGGCCAGGTGGCCGGGGTCAGCTTGCCGTTCTTTCGGATATAGGGCTTGTCCAGCCGCTGGCGCCGCAGCCCGTCCCAGACAAAGCGCGACTTGTCGGCCAGCCATTCCTCGTTGATGCCGTCATGGTTGCGCGGCAGGAAACGCATCACCTCGCGCCCCTTGGTGTCGACGCGAATGTTGGACCCCAGCGCATCCATCACGTCGATGGATTCGGTCTTGGTCAGCTCCCACGGGCGGGCGGTAAAGGCATAGGGCTTGGACACCAGCGCGCCCACCGGGCACAGATCGATGATGTTGCCCTGAAGGTTCGAATCCAGCGTCTGGTTCAGATAGCTGGTGATTTCGGAATCCTCGCCGCGCCCGGTCTGGCCCATCTGCGAAATGCCGGCCACCTCGGTGGTGAAGCGCACGCAGCGGGTGCAGGAAATGCAGCGCGTCATGTGGGTTTCGACCAGCGGGCCCAGATCAAGATCGTCGACCGCGCGCTTGGGTTCGCGGAACCGCGAGAAATCGACCCCGTAGGCGACCGCCTGGTCCTGCAGGTCGCATTCCCCGCCCTGGTCGCAGATCGGGCAATCCAGCGGGTGGTTGATAAGCAGGAATTCCATCACCCCCTCGCGCGCCTTCTTGACCATGGGCGAATTGGTGCGGATCACCGGGGGCGCGCCTTCCGGGCCGGGGCGCAGGTCGCGCACCTGCATGGCACAGCTGGCCGCCGGCTTGGGCGGGCCG
Organism: uncultured Salipiger sp.; assembly: GCA_964022595.1. Classification (GTDB taxonomy): domain Bacteria; phylum Pseudomonadota; class Alphaproteobacteria; order Rhodobacterales; family Rhodobacteraceae; genus Salipiger. The sequence continues at coordinate 5,923 of CAXICP010000117.1, read as the reverse complement.
CCCACGACCTCGACAAGGCACATCCGGCAGTTGCCGGCGATCGACAGCCGCTCGTGATAGCAAAAGCGCGGCACCTCGATGCCGGCTTCTTCGCAGGCCTGGATCAAGGTCATGGCCGGATCGACCTCGATCTCGTTGTCGTCGATGATGATCTTGCGCAGGTCAGTCATTGGCATCTTCCCAACAGAATTTCCCAGGGCTGCTTTTCATGGGCCAGACGGCGCGGCGCGGTGGCCGCGCGCCTGACCGGCCCGTGTCATTTCGCTCTTAGCAGCACGCCGATCCGCGTGCCCTTCTCGATTTCTTCGCGCCCCACCCGGCAATAGCCGTCTTCCTCGCCAAGCGTCACCCCGCGCGACGTCAGCCAGGCCTCGCCCTTGGCGCGGTACTTGCGCTTTTCCGACTTCGAGGTGACGTATTCGTCGATTTCCTCGTCGCTGTAGCCCATCTCGCGCGCCTGCCCCTTCAGCTGGGTCAGGTAGGTGAAGGCGGTGATCATTCGCGCATCGATGTCGCCGCAGACCTTGCGGATCTCGTCGGCGATGCCGACCGCCAGCAGGCCCTCGCGGATCTCGTCGACCTCGCCCAGGGACGGGCGCGCCTGCGCGGCGGCGGGAACACTGGCCAGGGCGATCAGGGCGGCGGTGATCGCAGGGGTGATCTTGGTCATGGTTTTTCTCCGGAATGTCGCGACGGGGCCATCCCCGACGGGCCCGACTCTGTCCCCCCGGGCCGCGATCATCCAATCACGCACTCGCCAGCGCGGCGTGATATGCAGATCCCCGCTCACTCGGCGCACCGGCCCTGGAACACCACGTCCTTGCCCGATACCGGCAGCTGGCCCTGCGGCGTGTCCGGGCCGATATCCCAGTCGATGTCCGACGTGCCGAACATGCGGATGCAATAGGCCGTGCCCTGGTGGGCCGCCGCGCGGGTCGCGCCATCGATCGACGCGCCGATCGGCCCGCCGGTCGCGACGAACTGCGCCCGGTCGGCCTTGCTTGCCTTGACGTCGCCGCGAAAGGTCATGCCGCCATATTGCAATTCGGTGCCGTCGTTCACCAGCCCACAGGCCGACAGCCCCGCAGCCAGCCCCGCCGCCAGCCCGATCCGCAGCCTGATCCTGTTCATCCGGTCCCCCGAAACGTTGGTTTCACCTTGGCTGGCCCGCATTTTGCCCGTCCTATTCCGCTGCGACCGCGCTGACGCGGCCGGTCTTCTTGTGCTTGATGCGGTCTTCGATCTCGTTGCGGAAATGGCGGATCAGCCCCTGGATCGGCCAGGCGGCCGCATCGCCAAGCGCGCAGATCGTGTGGCCTTCGACCTGCTTGGTCACGTCCAGCAGCATGTCGATTTCCTCGACCTCGGCATCGCCGGTGACAAGCCGGTCCATCACGCGCATCATCCAGCCGGTGCCCTCGCGGCAGGGCGTGCATTGCCCGCAGCTTTCGTGCTTGAAGAACTTGGACAGGCGCCAGATCGCCTTGATGACATCGGTGTTCTGATCCATCACGATCATGCACCCGGTGCCAAAGGACGACTTGTTCTCGCGCATCCAGTCGAAATCGAAAATCGCATCCTCAAGCGCCGCCTTGGGCAGCACCGGGCAGGACGCGCCGCCGGGGATGATCGCCTTGAGATTGTCCCAGCCGCCGCGCACCCCGCCGCCGTGCTTTTCGATGATCTCGCGCACGGGCAGCGACATTTCCTCTTCGAACACCGAGGGCGTGTTGATGTGCCCGGTCAGCGCCATCAGCTTGGTGCCGGAATTGTTCTTGCGCCCGAAGCCCGAAAACCACGACGCGCCGCGCCGCAGGATGGTCGGGCAGACGGCGATGGATTCCACGTTGTTCACCGTGGTCGGGCAGCCGTAAAGCCCGGCGCCCGCCGGGAACGGCGGCTTCATCCGGGGCATGCCCTTCTTGCCTTCAAGGCTTTCCAGCAGCGATGTTTCCTCGCCGCAGATATAGGCACCGGCGCCGTGGTGCACGTACAGATCGAAATCCCAGCCCGACCCGGCGGCGTTGCGCCCCAGAAGCCCGGCATCGTAGCATTCGTCGATGGCCGCCTGCAGCGCCTCGCGCTCGCGGATGTATTCGCCGCGGATATAGATGTAGGACGTGTGCGCCTGCATGGCGAAGCTGGCGATCAGCGCGCCCTCGATCAGCGTGTGCGGATCGTGGCGCATGATCTCGCGGTCCTTGCAGGTCGCGGGTTCGGATTCATCGGCGTTGATCACCAGATAAGCCGGGCGCCCGTCAGATTCCTTGGGCATGAACGACCACTTGAGCCCGGTGGGAAAGCCCGCCCCTCCGCGTCCGCGCAGACCGGATGCCTTCATCTCGTCGATGATCCAGTCACGGCCCCTGCCGATGATGTCCGCCGTGCCATCCCAGTGGCCGCGCGCCCTGGCGCCCGCGAGGCTGCGGTCGTGCATGCCGTACAGGTTGGTGAAAATGCGGTCCTCGTCCTTCAGCATCGCATCACTCCTCGTTCGAGCGGTCCTGCTGGCGCGCACGCCAGAGCCCGTAGATCATCCAAATCGCCGTCCCGAACCCGGCGATGGCCGCCAGATCGAAGAAAGCCCGTGTGCGCTGGGTCCAGTCCAGCAGCTCGCCCGCCATCATGGCGGCGATCCAGCCAAGCCCCGTTCCGGCGATCACCAGCGCGATCACGCGCCCTTGCCGGTCCGTTCGGTTCTTGCCCGTCATTCGTCGTTCCTTGCCGTGCGAGGTCAGGATGCCCCGCCCCCGCTTTGCGCGCCGGGCGCATCGCCCGCCGCCAGGTTCCGTGCCTGCCCGGTCCAGTCGTCGCGCGACACCCTGCCCCGAAATCCTTTCAGATTGTCATCCATCCAGGCGATTTCCTTGTCGCCCCAGGATGCGATCTGATCGAAATGATAGATCCCCAGCCCATGCAGTTGCGATTCAAGCGCAGGTCCGATGCCCTTGATCCGCGTCAGATCGTCCGCCGCGCCGCGCGGTGCGTCAAGCGGCGCCGGGCGCCCGCCGGCATCCGCATCGTAGCGCCAGATGCCCTTGCGCGCGGCAAGCTCGGCCTCGCCGGCCAGCGGGGCCGAGGGTTTGACCGAAGCGGCGCTGGCCTCGTCGTCGGCTGCAACGTCAAGCGTTTCACCCGGGGCGGGCGTCGGTTCTTCGGCCACGGGGGGCTGCGGCACCGGGGGCGCTGCGGGCCGCGCGGGTTCGCCGGTGGCTTCCGCTTCGCCCAAAGGCGGTTCTTCGGCAACCGGGGCCGTCGGGGTCGTGCCCGGCGCCGGCACGGGCGAGGGCCTGAACGCCGAAGACTGCGGCACCGGAGCCGCAAGCCAGTTCAGCAGCGCGCCCAGCAGAAGCGCCGCAAGCAGGCCAAGGATCAGCGCCGCGACCATGCCCCGGGAACCCAGCGCAAACAGGAAAACCAGCGCGCCGATGCAAAGCGCCCCGATCCATGCCTTCCTGTTGCCTGTCGCGTTCATCGGACCCCTGTCCATGTTGCCGTTCCCCCCTGCTGCCGTATCGCCCCCCGCGATCCGCTATGACTTGCCGTCGTCCGCCGGGCTTTCGACCCTTGCCGCGTCCTCGACCGGAGCCTCGCGCCGGTCGATCCCGGTTTCATCCGCGCTTGCGCCGCCCGAAAGGGTCGGCTTGTGCGGATCGGGCTCGGCGCTTCCCTGCTCATCGCGCCGATCGCGCCAGGGCGTGCGCAGCGGCACCTCGGTGCCATCGATGCGCTTGACCGTGTCGCCGAACCGCGTCGCAAGATCCACCGACGCATTGTATTGCGCGCGCCCCTCGACATGGTCGGTCAGCACCACGGCGCCGCCAAGCGGTTCGGACGCATAGCGCCCGTTCTGCGGCCCCGGCACCGGAACGTTGCCCGCGGAAAGCTCCTCAAGGATCTCGGCCAGCCTTTCGGCGGTCAGGTCCTCGTAATAGTCCTTGCCGATCTGCGCCATGGGCGCGTTGGCGCAGGACCCGAGGCATTCCACCTCTTCCCAGGAAAACTTGCCGTCCGCCGAAACGGTGTGGGCGGTCGGGGCGATCTTGTCCTTGCACACGGCCATCAGGTCTTCGGCGCCGCAGATCATGCAGGTCGTGGTGCCGCAGATCTGAACATGCGCGATGGACCCAACCGGCGAAAGCTGGAACATGAAGTAGAAGGTCGCCACCTCGAGCACGCGGATATAGGCAAGGCCCAGCATCTCGGCGACGGTTTCGATGGCGCGCTGGCTCAGCCAGCCTTCCTGTTCCTGCGCGCGCCACAGCAGCGGGATCACCGCCGAGGCCTGCCGGCCGGCGGGGTACTTGCTGATCTGCCCCTCGGCCCAGGCGAGGTTGGCATCGGTAAAGGCGAAGCTTTCGGGCTGTTCGGGGTGAAGACGGCGAAGCATCAGGCGGTTCCTATTGGGTCAGCACGCAAACAAGCGGTGTATCGGGTACGGCGCGTCTGGGCCCTTTCCGGCCAGTTCGTCCGGCAAAAGGGTCTGGCGCCGGTTCGGGTTTTCGATGGTGAAGCAAGGGCGCCTTGCCCCATCCCTGCCCATCGCGACGCCTGCGGCCGGATCGGCGCCGCACGCATAATCCGCAGCGCCGGTTTCGGCAAGGGCGATCCCGGGCGGATCGCAGCCGCGCCAGGGACAGCGGCACAGCTCATCACCCGGCGGCCTGCGGCTGCGCGGGGGCCTCGGGTTCGGCCGGTGTGCAGCTGCCGGTGACAAGCCGCAGCCCGCCATTTTCCAGCGCGACCGCGTCACCCGCCCGCACCTTGTATTGCGCGATCTTCAGCAGCTGTTCACGCGCCATGCCGGTCTGCAATTCGACCGGAAGGTAATCCGCTTCGGTGACAAGATCGCAGCCGATGGACGCGACCGCGTCGTCAAAGGCGCGCAGGTCAGCCTCGTCGGTGCCCTTGGGCGGAAGCGCCAGAACGCAGCCGGCAAGAGCGGAAATCGGCAACAGGGCCAGGCATTTGTTCATCATCACGGGTCCCCGGGTTCTTTCATTCCTGTCTGCCGCGGCACGAATGCGCACGGCCTGTGGGCGGGACGCGCGCGCCCCTGTGCCTTCAGCGGTCGACTTCGCCGAACACAATGTCAAGCGAGCCCAGCACCGCCGCCACGTCGGCCAGCTGGTGCCCCCTGCACAGATAGTCCATCGACTGCAGATGCAGGAAGCCCGGCGCGCGCAGCTTGGCGCGATAGGGCTTGTTGGTTCCGTCCGCCACAAGGTAGACGCCGAATTCGCCCTTGGGCGCCTCGACGCAGGCATAGATTTCGCCCGCCGGCACGTGGAAGCCTTCGGTGTAAAGCTTGAAGTGGTGGATGAGCGCCTCCATCGAGGTCTTCATCTCGGAGCGTTTCGGCGGCGTGATCTTGCCGCGCGACAGCACGTCGCCCTGATTTTCGGGAAGCCGCAGCTTTTCGATCGCCTGTAGCATGATCTTGACGCTTTCGCGCATCTCGGCCATGCGGCACAGGTAGCGATCATAGCAATCGCCGTTCTTGCCGACGGGGATCTGGAAGTCGAATTCGTCGTAGCATTCATAGGGTTGCGCGCGGCGCAGGTCCCAGGCAAGGCCCGATCCGCGCACCATCACGCCCGAATAGCCGTAATCCTGGATGTCCTGTTCGGTCACGATGCCGATGTCGGCATTGCGCTGCTTGAAGATGCGGTTTTCCGTCAGCAGCCCGTCGATGTCGTCAAGGATGCCGGGGAACGCGGCGCACCATGCCTCGATGTCGTCCAGAAGCGCGGGCGGCAAATCCTGGTGCACGCCGCCGGGGCGGAAATAGGCCGCGTGCAGACGCGCCCCGCTGGCCCGCTCGTAAAAGACCATGAGCGTTTCGCGCTCTTCGAAGCCCCAAAGCGGCGGGGGCAGCGCGCCCACGTCCATGGCCTGCGTCGTGACGTTGCGCAGGTGGTTG
>CAXICP010000116.1:0-8486 GCA_964022595.1 uncultured Salipiger sp. | reverse complement strand
CTCGGGTGTTGGCCGCGTCACCGCGCTGGATGCCGCGCCCGGGGCCGAAATCTGGGTGCAGCGCCTTGGCAACACCGCGACCGGCGCGCCGACCGTGGCCGGGGGGCTGGTTTACCTGACCTCGGGCGATGAACTGGGCTGGGCGCTCGAGGCCGACACGGGCCGCATCCGCTGGGACAGCACCGGGCTTGGCGATGTGAACAACGTGGCGGGCGCGCCCGCGCCGGCGGTGTCCGACGATCTGGTGATCTTTGCCTATGGCAGCGGGGGCGTGCAGGCGCTGTTCCGGCAGGGCGGGCTGCGCCGCTGGACGGCGAACGTGGTCGGCACCCGGCAGGGGTCGGCGCTGGCGTCGATCACGGATATCACCGGCGGGCCGGTGATCCACGGCGACCGGGTGTTCGTGGGCAACCATTCGGGCCGCGTGGCCGGCTTCGCGCTTGGCAGCGGCGAGCGGCTGTGGACGGCAGGCATGGGCGCGCTGGGGCCGGTCTGGCCGACGGCGGATTCGGTTTACCTTGTGTCCGACCTGAACCGGCTGGTCCGGCTGGACGCGGCCACCGGCGAACAGGTCTGGTCGGTCGACCTGCCGGGCTATGAACCCGTGCGCAAGCCGCAAAAGCGCCGCGACAGCGCCTTTGCCCATTACGGCCCGGTCATGGCCGGCGGGCGGCTGGTCGCGGCGTCGTCGGACGGGCTGCTGCGCAGCTTCGATCCGGTGAACGGCGCGCTGCTGTCGGCGGTACCCATTCCGGGCGGCGCCACCACCGCGCCGGCCATCGCGGGGGGCACGCTTTACGTGCTGTCGCGCAACGGCCAGCTGCTGGGCTACCGCTAGGCCCTGCGCCCCCTTTCGCGGGGGGCGCAAATGCGCTACTGGGGCGGCTTGTGATCCGGGGTGCATGACATGACCTTCTCTCTCGCCATCGTGGGGCGCCCGAACGTGGGCAAGTCCACGCTATTCAACCGCCTTGTCGGCAAGCGCCTGGCGCTGGTCGACGACCAGCCCGGCGTGACGCGCGATCTGCGCGAGGGCGAGGGCAAGCTGGGCGACCTGCGCTTTACCGTGATCGACACGGCGGGGCTTGAGGACGCGACCGACGACAGCCTGCCGGGGCGGATGCGCCGCCTGACCGAGCGCGGCGTCGACATGGCCGATATCTGCCTGTTCCTGATCGACGCGCGCGCCGGCGTCACCCCGACCGACGAGATCCTGGCCGAGATCCTGCGCAAGCGGGCCAAGCACGTGATCCTTGCGGCCAACAAGGCCGAAGGCTCTGCCGCCGAAGCGGGCGTGCTGGAAGCCTACGGGCTGGGCCTGGGCGAGCCGCTGCGCCTGTCCGCCGAGCACGGCGAGGGCATGCCCGACCTTTACGGCATCCTGCAACCGCTTGCGGACCAGTTCGCCGAACGCGCCGCCGCCGAGGCGCCCGAAACCGATGTCGAGCTGTCCGAAGACGACGACATCGACAGCCCGCTGCCGCAGCTTACGGCCGCGCGCCCCATGCAGATCGCCGTGGTGGGCCGCCCCAACGCGGGCAAGTCCACGCTGATCAACAAGATCATGGGCGAGGACCGCCTGCTGACCGGCCCCGAGGCGGGCATCACCCGCGATGCCATTTCCGTGCGCATCGACTGGGACGGCACGCCGATGCGCATCTTTGACACCGCCGGCATGCGTAAAAAGGCCAAGGTGCAGGAAAAGCTGGAAAAGCTGTCCGTGTCCGACGGGCTGCGCGCGGTGAAATTCGCCGAAGTCGTGGTGGTTCTGCTGGATGCGGCCATCCCGTTCGAACAGCAGGACCTGCGCATCGCCGACCTTGCCGAACGCGAGGGGCGCGCCGTGGTCGTCGCCGTCAACAAGTGGGATGTCGAGGACAACAAGCAGGAAAAGCTGCGCGACCTCAAGGAAGCGTTCGACCGGCTGCTGCCGCAGCTGCGCGGCGCCCCGCTGGTGACCGTGTCGGCCAAGACCGGGCGCGGGCTTGACCGGCTGAACGCCGCGATCGTCAAGGCGTGGGAAATCTGGAACCGCCGGGTGACCACCGGGCAGCTGAACCGCTGGCTGGAAGGCATGATCGCCTCGCACCCGCCCCCCGCGCCGCAGGGCAAGCGCATCAAGCTGCGCTACATGACGCAGGCCAAGACGCGCCCGCCCGCGTTCGTGGTGAAATGCTCGCACCCCGACAAGATGCCGGAAAGCTATTCGCGCTACCTTGTGAACGGCTTGCGCGAAAGCTTTGACATGCCGGGCACGCCGATCCGGCTGTACATGCGCGGCGGCTCGGACAAGAACCCCTACAAGGGACGCCGCGAAAAGAACGCCGGCGCGCTGAAGAAGCACCTCGGGAAAAACTGAACCGGTCGGGCGCCACGGGGGCCGCGGCCCCCGCGTTGCGACGCGGCGGCGATCATTCCGCCGCGACCGCCTTGCCCGGCACGTAGTTCAGGATCGGCGCAAGCCAGCGTTCGGCTTCGGCCAGCGACATCCCCTTGCGGGCGGCGTAATCCTCGACCTGGTCGCGTTCCACCCGTGCCACGCCGAAATAATAGCTGTCGGGGTGCCCGATATACAGCCCCGACACCGACGAGCCGGGCCACATGGCAAAGCTTTCCGTCAGTTCCACGCCGGTCGCTTCGGTCGCGCCTAGCAGGTTGAACAGCGTTTCCTTTTCGGTGTGGTCGGGCTGCGCGGGATAGCCCGGGGCAGGGCGGATGCCGGCGTATTTCTCGGCGATCAGCTCGGCGTTGGTGGCGGTTTCATCGGCGGCATAGCCCCACAGTTCCTTGCGGACCATCTGGTGAAGCCGCTCGGCCATGGCTTCGGCAAAGCGGTCGGCCAGCGCCTTGACCATGATCGCGGCGTAATCGTCATTGGCGGCCTCGAAGCGCTTGGCGATCGCCTCTTCCTCGGGGCCGGCGGTGACGACGAAGCCGCCGACGTAATCGGGCTTGCCCTCGGGGGCGACGAAATCGGACAGGGCGACGTTGGGGCGTCCTTCGCGCTTGGCGGTCTGCTGGCGCAGGGTGTGGAAGGTGGCAAGCGGCATGCTGCGCGTTTCGTCCGTGTAAAGACGGATGTCGTCGCCCACCGCGTTCGCCGGCCAGAACCCGACCACGGCGCGCGGGGTGAACCACTTTTCGGCGATGATCCGGGCCAGCATGTCCTGCGCATCGGCGAACAGCGCGCGCGCCGCTTCGCCCTGTTTCTCGTCATCCAGGATCTTGGGGTAGACGCCCTTCATCTCCCAGGTCTGGAAGAACGGGGTCCAGTCGATGTATTCGGCCAGTTCCGCAAGGTCCCAGTCGGGCAGGGTCGTGTTGCCCAGCACCGCCGGCGCGGGGGCGTGGTTGCCGAAATCAAGCCGCAGCGCGTTCTCGCGCGCCTGCTCGACGCTGATGCGCTTCTTGGCCAGTTCGGCGCGCGCGTGCTTTTCGGCAACATCGGCATATTCGCCCTGGATGTTGGCGACGTAGTCGGGCTTTTGCACAGGTGACAGCAGCGAGCTGACCACCCCGACCGCGCGGCTGGCGTCGGTGACATAGACCGCCTGGCCCTTGCCGTAGCGCGGGTGGATCTTGACCGCCGTGTGCACGCGCGACGTGGTCGCGCCGCCGATCAGCAGCGGGATGTCAAAGCCCGAGCGTTCCATTTCCGACGCGACATGCACCATTTCATCCAGCGAGGGCGTGATCAGCCCCGAAAGCCCGATCACGTCGACGTTTTCCTCGCGCGCGGTGGCAAGGATCTTTTCGGCGGGGACCATCACGCCAAGGTCGATGATGTCGTAGTTGTTGCAGGCCAGAACGACGCCCACGATGTTCTTGCCGATGTCATGCACGTCGCCCTTGACCGTCGCCATGAGCACCTTGCCGGCGCTTTCGCGGCCCTCGCCCCCGTTCAGGCGCTTTTCTTCTTCCATGTAGGGCAGCAGCACCGCGACCGCCTGTTTCATCACGCGGGCGGATTTCACCACCTGGGGCAGGAACATCTTGCCCGCGCCGAACAGGTCGCCCACCACGTTCATGCCCGCCATCAGGGGGCCTTCGATGACGTGCAGAGGGCGTGCGGCCTGCAGGCGCGCCTCTTCGGTGTCGGCGTCGATGAATTCGGTGATGCCGTTGACCAGCGCGTGTTCCAGCCGCTTTTCGACCGGCAGTTCGCGCCAGGACATGTCCTTTTCGCGGCCCTTGGCGCCGCCCTTGCCGCGGTAGCGTTCGGCGATGTCCAGCAGGTTTTCGGTGGCGCTGGCGCCGTTGGCGGGGGTGCGGTTCAGCACCACGTCTTCGCAGGCCTCGCGCAGGTCGGCGTCGATCTGGTCATAGACCGCCAGCTGGCCGGCGTTGACGATGCCCATGTCCATGCCGTTCTGGATGGCGTGGTACAGGAACACCGCGTGCATCGCCTCGCGCACGGGTTCATTGCCGCGGAAGCTGAAGGACAGGTTCGACACCCCGCCCGAGATATGCACATGCGGGCAGTCGGTGGTGATGCGCCGCGTGGCCTGGATGAAATCCACGCCGTAGTTGTCGTGTTCCTCGATGCCGGTGGCCACGGCAAAGACGTTGGGATCGAAGATGATGTCCTCGGGCGGGAAACCGACCTGTTCGGTCAGCAGCTTGTAGGCGCGCGTGCAGATTTCGACCTTGCGGTCTTCGGTGTCGGCCTGGCCCTTTTCGTCAAAGGCCATGACGATGACCGCCGCGCCGTAGCGCCGGCACAGGATCGCCTGGTTCAGGAACGCCTCTTCGCCTTCCTTCATCGAGATGGAATTCACCACCGGCTTGCCCTGAACGCATTTCAGCCCGGCTTCGATGATGTCCCACTTGGAACTGTCGATCATGATCGGCACGCGGGCGATATCGGGTTCGGCGGCGATGAGGTTGAGGAATTCGACCATCGCCTGCTGGCTGTCGATCAGGCCCTCATCCATGTTGATGTCGATGATCTGCGCGCCGTTTTCCACCTGGTCGCGGGCCACGTCCAGCGCGGCGGCGTAATCGGCATTGGTGATCAGCTTGCGGAAGCGGGCCGAGCCGGTGACGTTGGTGCGCTCGCCCACGTTGACGAAGGGGATGTCCTTGGTCAGCGTGAACGGTTCCAGCCCCGAAAGCTGCATCAGCGGCTTGTGGTCGGGAATGGTGCGGGGCGCGTAGCCTTCGACTGCCCTGGCGACGGCGCGGATGTGGTCATAGGTCGACCCGCAGCAGCCGCCCACCACGTTCAGCAGCCCCTCGGCGGCGAAGCCTTCGATCAGCTCGGCCATCTGTTCGGGGGTCTGGTCGTATTCGCCCATCTCGTTGGGCAGCCCGGCGTTGGGATAGGCGCAGGTCAGCGTGTCGGCCACGCCCGAGATTTCCGCAAGGTGGGGCCGCATCGCGTCCGCCCCCAGCGCGCAGTTCAGACCCACGGACCAGGGCTGCGCGTGGCGCACCGAATGCCAGAAGGCGGTCGGGGTCTGGCCCGACAGGGTGCGCCCCGACAGGTCGGTGATGGTGCCCGAGATCATCACCGGCAGGCGCGTGCCGGTCTGTTCGAACACCTCTTCGCAGGCAAAGATGGCGGCCTTGGCGTTAAGCGTGTCGAAGATCGTCTCGATCAGCACGATGTCGATGCCGCCTTCGATCAGCCCGTGCAGCTGTTCGGCATAGGCGATTCGCAGATCGTCGAAGCTGACAGCGCGAAAGCCGGGGTTGTTCACGTCGGGCGAAATCGACGCGGTGCGGTTGGTCGGCCCAAGCGCGCCGGCAACGAACCGGGCGCGCCCGTCGGTCGCCTCGGCCCGGTCCATCGCTTGACGCGCAAGGCGGGCGCCGGCAACGTTCAGATCGCGCACCGCGCCCTGCATGTCGTAATCGGCCTGCGCGATGGTCGTGGATGAAAACGTGTTGGTTTCCACGATGTCGGCGCCCGCCATGGCGTAAAGATAGTGGATTTCCTCGATCCGGTCGGGGGCGGTCAGGTTGAGGATGTCGTTGTTGCCCTGCTGCGGCTTGTCGCTGTCATGGGGCAGGTGGCACGAACAGGCCCCGCCGCCGCAGCCCTGGAAATCGCCCTCGGCCAGGCCCAGCTGCTGGATCTGCGTGCCCATCGCGCCGTCAAGGATGAGGATGCGTTCCTTCGCGGCCTTTTCAAGCCGGTCGAAGACGGAAGAGCGGACGGGGGCGGTACGGGTCATGGACATATCCTTACGGGCTTTGGGGATCATGTATGCCTCCGGGGCGATGAAATCCAATTCATATTGGGCAAGGAGATCATGAATTCCGTTCACATTGGTTTGGCCCCCGCTCATCGAAGCTTCGTAAATCCGTCACGGGAACGTTACATTGCAGGGTCAATCGAAGCGCGAGTGAACGAGGACCCGGCATCCCCGCGCCGGACAATAATCATACGGAGGTTGCTCGCCCATGAAACGTACCCTGATTTCCGCCCTTGCCCTGGCCGCCGCGTCGTCGGCCCACGCGCAGGACGCCGAACTGCCGCAGGCGTCCAGCCAGTGGTTCACCGACGGACAGGCCGCCGTCGAGGCGATGCTGGCCCGCCAGCCCAACACCAACACCGCCAAGAACATCATCGTGCTGGTCGCCGACGGCAACGGCGTGGGCACCAACTACATCACGCGCCTGTTCGACGGTCAGCAAAAAGGCATGCTGGGCGAGGAAAACGTGCTGCCCTACGAGACCCCGGACTGGTCCACCGCGCTGATCAAGACCTACAACATCAACGCGCAGACCCCGGATTCGGCCCCGACGGCGGGCGCGATGAACACCGGCGTCAAGCAGCGGTTCAACCTGATCAACCTGGGCGGCGACGCGGTGCATGACGAGTGCGCGACCGTGGCCGGCAAAAAGCTGACCACCTTTGCCGAGATCGTCACCGACATGGGCAAGTCCGTCGGCGCCGTGTCGACCGCGCGCCTGACCCACGCGACCCCGGCGGCCGTCTACGCCAAGACCGCCAACCGCAACTGGGAAGGCGCGGTTCCCGAAGGCTGCGACACCCAGACCGACATCGCCACCCAGCTGATCGACAGCATGGAAGCGGGCATCGTCGATTTCGCCATGGGCGGCGGCGGGCGGTTCTTCCTGCCCGAGGGCGAGACCAACGGCCAGTCCAAGGGCCGCCGCACCGATGGCGTGAACCTGATCGAACGGGCGCAGGGCCTGGGCGTGCAGTTCGCCAACGACACCGCGTCCTTTGACGCGCTGACCACGGATGCCCCGGTGCTGGCGCTGTTCAACGACAGCCACATGGAATACGAAGCCGACCGCGCCGATGACGACGAGCCCAGCCTTGCCGACATGACCCGCAAGGCCATCGAATTCCTCAGCCAGAACGACGAAGGCTACTACCTGGAAATCGAGGCGGGCCGCGTCGACCACGCCAACCACGACGGCAATGCCGCCCGCGTGGTGCGCGACGGTGTCGCCTTTGCCGAAGCCGTCGCCCTGGCGGACGAGCTGACCGACGATTCCGAAACGCTGATCATCGTCACCGCCGACCACGAGCATTCGCTTGCGCTGAACGGCTATTGCGGGCGCGGCTCCGACATCCTGGGCCTGTGCTACGACGTGGCGCAGACCGGCGACAAGCACTCGGACGAGCTGGTGCTGGGGTCCGACGGCAAGCCCTTTACCGTGGTCGGCTACCTGAACGGCGCCGGCTCGGTGCTGGTCGAACAGCCCGATGGCAGCTTCGCCGCCCCCGAGGGCCGCGCCGACATCACGCAGGAAGAAGCGACCGATCTGGATTACGTCCAGCAGGCGCTGATCCCCAAGTCGTCGGAATCGCATTCGGGCGAAGACGTCGCCGTCTATGCCAAGGGCCCCTGGGCGCATCTGTTCGACAGCACGCTTGAGCAGAACGTGATCTTCCACGTCATGAACCACGCCATCACCGCCGAGTGATCGCGCCGCAAAGACCTTGCAAGGGGCCCCGGGCGCGGGGCCCCTTGCGCCATTTCGGGCCGGCGTCAAAACTGGCGCAACCCCGGCCCCGACGACGGAGGACATGATGATCGACAGGCGCATCTTTCTTGGCGGCGCGCTGGCCACGCCGCTGCTGGCCCGCCCGGCGCTGGCGCAGGACCCGATCAAGCTGCGCGACCTTTACCAGACGCGCGGCACCGGCCTGTCGGACCTGGCGCGCGAAAGCGAAGGCACCCGCATCGCGGTCGACGGGTTCATGGCCCCGCCGCTGAAAGCCGAAAGCCGGTTCTTCGTGCTGACCAAAAGGCCGATGGCGGTCTGCCCGTTCTGCGAATCCGAAGCGGACTGGCCCAACGACATCCTCGCCGTCTACACCCGGCGCATCGTCGCTGTCTCGCCGTTCAACGTGCGCATCACCGTGTCGGGGGGGCTTGAACTGGGGGCCTATCGCGATCCGGACACCGGTTTCGTCAGCATGGTGCGCCTGACCGGCGCAAGCTACGGCTGATCGATGGGGCTGGCGTTGCAGATTTCGGGGCTGAAGGTCGCCGGGGCAG
>CAXICP010000115.1:0-8520 GCA_964022595.1 uncultured Salipiger sp. | reverse complement strand
CCTTCAAACTGGCGCAGGTCTTTACCATTTCACGCGGCAGCCGGACCGAGGCCAGGGTGCTGACGGTCCGGATCACCCGGAACGGCGTGATCGGCCGGGGCGAATGCGTCCCCTATGCCCGCTACGGCGAAACGCTCGACAGCGTGGCCGAGGAAATCGCCAGCCTGCCCGATGATGTCACGCTTGAATCGCTGCAGACGCTGCTGCCCGCCGGGGCCGCGCGCAACGCGGTGGATTGCGCCCTGTGGGACCTGCAGGCCAAGACCAGCGGCAAGCGGGTGTGGGAACTGCTGGGCATGCCAAGGCCGGGACCGGAAATCACCGCCTACACGCTGTCGCTGGACACGCCCGACGCCATGCGCGCGCAGGCGGCCAAGAACGCCTTTCGCCCGCTGCTCAAGATCAAGCTGGGCACACCCGACGACATGCCCCGTCTGGAAGCCGTGCGCGCCGGGGCGCCAGACAGCACCATCATCGTGGATGCCAACGAAGGCTGGTCGGCGCAGGTTTATGCCGATCTTGCCCCGCACCTGGTGCGCCTTGGCGTGGCGCTGGTCGAACAGCCGCTGCTCGCGGGCGATGACGAGGCGCTGATCGGGATGGATCGCCCCGTGCCGGTCTGCGCCGATGAATCCGCCCATGACCGCGCCTCGCTCGCGGGGCTGAAGGGCAAGTACGACATCGTCAACATCAAGCTGGACAAGACCGGCGGTCTGACCGAGGCGTTGAAGCTGCGCGAGGCCGCGCTGGCCGAAGGCTACGGCGTGTTCGTGGGCTGCATGGTCGGGTCCAGCCTTGCCATGGCGCCCGCGGTGCTGCTGGCGCAGGGGGCGGGGTTCACCGATCTGGACGGCCCGCTGCTGCTGGGCGAAGATCGCGACACCCCCCTGCTGTTCGATGAGGCCGGGGTGCACCCGTCCTCGCCCGCGCTCTGGGGCTGAAGGTCAGCGGCGGGTGCCCGTGCTGCAGGCCATGTCATCGCGGATGGTGATGCCGTATTGCGAAACCCGCGCGGGCGACTCGACCGGGACGCACAGTTCGAACGTGCCGGCTCCGGTGCGCCGATACGTCACCCCCGCGGCCAGCGCCGTCAGCCGCGCAGGGTCGCGCGCGCAATCCAGCGGGTTCAGCGTTTCGGGCAGGGCGTCTTGACCCGCGCAGGCCGCCACGTCCGCTTCCAGCGCGCGCAGGTCCGAAACGCGCGCCCTGTCGCGGTGTTCGGCCCGCCCCTGCGCCGGCCCGCCCACCGTGACGAAGGACAGCGCCAGCCCGGCCCCCGCCAGCGCGATCAGGGCCAGCCCCGCCGGGCGGGCGGCGCTGCGGTCGTCCTGGCGGAAATAGCCGATCACGATGGTCGCAAGCACGGCGATCAGCCCGGCGCGGGCGGCAAAGCGCGCGGTCATCTGTCCGTCAAGAAAGGTGTAGACCAGCATCAGCGCATCGCCCAGCAGGGCGATGGACGCCACCAGCAGCGCCAGCGACGACAGCCAGCGCCGCACCGTGCCGTGCCGCCGGGACGGATCGCGCGCAAGGGCGCGCCGATCGCGCCGGTCGAGCGCCCAGAACAGCGGCGCGAACACGATCAGCGCCGCCATCGACCAGCGCAGGCCGCGCACCCCGCCCTGGTGGCTGTCGATGTCGGGCAACCAGGCGTTGATCTGCGCCATGCCCAGCGACAGCACGTTGCCCGCCACCACCCCGAAGGCGATGAACAGCAGCGCGTAGAAAAACGCATCCTGCGCCGCGCGCGAACGCACCGGGCGCGGCACCGGACCGCCCTCGGCCGCATCGGACCAGGCGTCAAGGGCGGTCTCGACCTCGGGGGCGGTCCAGCCGGCGCCCAGCAATGCGGCGCGAATGTCGCTGCGGGCCTGGCCCGCCGCCAGCGCATCGCGCACGAAACCGGTCAGCCTGTTGGTGCCTGTCATCCGTGTCGTCCCCTGTTCTGCCTGTCCCTTGTTAGATGGGCGCGGGGGGTTTGTCTTCCAACCGGCGGCAGGCTAGGGCTGTGCCGCCGCCACGTCATCCCGGGCGCCCGAGGCGCCCCCAGTCCCTGCAAGGAGCTTTCTTCATGACCCGGACCGTCTATCTTAACGGGGAATACCTGCCCGAGACCGAAGCCAAGGTGTCGATCTTCGACCGTGCCTTCCTGATGGCCGATGGCGTCTACGAGGTGACCAGCGTGCTGGGCGGCAAGCTGATCGACTTTGCGGGCCACGCCAAGCGGCTGGAACGCTCGCTGGCCGAACTGGACATGAAGAAACCCGCCGCGTTCGATGACCTGCTGGACATCCATCGCAAGCTGGTCGAACTGAACGATATCGACGAAGGGCTGATCTATCTGCAGGTCACGCGCGGCGCGCCGGGCGATCGCGATTTCGCCTTTCCCGACCCCGAAACCACCGAGCCGACGCTGGTGCTGTTCACCCAGAACAAGCCGGGGCTGGCGGACAACCCGACCGCGAAAAAGGGCATCAAGGTGGTGTCGATCGACGATATCCGCTGGGGCCGGCGCGACATCAAGACGGTGCAGCTTCTGTACCCGTCCATGGGCAAGATGATGGCCAAGAAGGCCGGCGCCGACGATGCCTGGATGGTCGAGGACGGGTTCGTCACCGAAGGCACGTCGAACAACGCCTATATCGTCAAGAACGGCACGATCATCACGCGCAACCTTGGCACCGACATCCTGCACGGCATCACCCGCGCCGCCGTTCTGGCCTTTGCCCGCGAGGCGCAGATGACGGTCGAGGAACGCCCCTTTACCATCGAAGAGGCGCGCGAGGCGGACGAGGCGTTCTTTACCTCGGCCTCGGCCTTCGTGATGCCGGTTGTCGAAATCGACGGCACCCCGGTGGGCGCCGGCACACCCGGCCCCGTCGCCGCGCGCCTGCGCGAGATTTACCTCGCCGAAAGCCTGAAGGCGGCGATCTAGGCGCAGCTAGCTAGGCGCGGCGTGGCGGGCAGCGGCCCGGCCCGCCGCAAGCCCGGTGGCAAGGCAGGCGGTCAGCAGGTAGCCCCCTGTCGGCGCCTCCCAGTCCAGCATTTCCCCGGCGCAGAACGTGCCGGGGCGGGATTTCAGCATCAGCTGCGCGTCCAGCGCGGCAAACGGCACGCCGCCCGCGGTCGAAATCGCCTCGTCCAGCGGGCGCAGCCCCGCGACGGGGATCGGCAGCGATTTGAGCAGTTCTGCCAGCCTGCCGGGATCGCGGGGCAGGGGGCCGGCGCATTCCATCACCAGCGCGCGCGCGGCAGGGCCAAGGCCGAGCGCCCGGCGCAGCTGGTTGGTCTGGCTTTGCCTGGCGCCGGTGGCCGCCAGCCGGCGGGCAAGATCCGGCGCGGCGATGTCGGGTGCAAGATCGGCAAGCAGGGGCGCCCCCGCGCGCAGGGCCGGTGTCAGCGGATACAGCCCGCCGCCTTCCAGACCCCGCGCCGAAATGACCGCTTCGCCGCGCGAGGACAGCGCGCCGGCGCACCAGCCCATCCCCTTGAGAGGGGCGCCGAAATGGGCGGTCATATGCGCCGACCAATCCACCAGAAGCCCGGCATTGGCGGGCTGGAAGGGCGCGGTTTCCGTGCCATCCGCATCCAGCACGCGCGCCCATGCCCCGTCTGAACCCAGCCGCGCCCAGCTTGCGCCGCCAAGCGCAAGAACGGTGGTTTTCGCGGCAACATGCTGCGGCCCCTCGGGCGTGTCGAAGCGTGCGCGCGCGCCTTCCCACCCGGTCCAGCGCCAGCGGGTGCGGCGCTGCACGCCGACCGCGTCCAGCCGCGCAAGCCATGCGCGCAGCAGGGGCGATGCCTTCATCGCGGTGGGAAAGACACGCCCCGTGGTGCCGGTGAAGCAGGGCTGGCCCAGACCTTCGGCCCAGGCGCGGACCGCATCGGGCGGCAGCGCGCCCAGCATCGGGCGCAAGGCAGTGGCGGCGGCGCCGTAACGGGCCACGAAATCATCGAACGGCTCGTCCCTGGTCAGGTTCAGCCCGGATTTTCCCGCCATCAACAGCTTGCGCGCCACGCTTGGCTTGTGCTCGGCGATCAGCACGGACAGACCGGCGCCCGCAAGCGTCTCGGCGGCCATCAGCCCGGCGGGCCCGGCGCCGATCACCAGCGCGTCTGTCTGTATCATCAAAGCGGCCTTCTGATCCGGGTAGGCGCCCGAGTCTAACGCGGCGCGCCGGGGGCGCAAGGGCTAGTCCTGCGGCGCGCGCGGGCTCAGCGTGGCCAGGGTTTCCACCCAGTCCACATGGCGCGGCAGGCATCGCGTGCGCAGATCGTAATGTTCGCGCACGAAGTCCCGCGCGGCGGCGCCCATGCGCGCGCGCGCCTCTGGATCGTCCAGCAGGGCGCAGGTCTTGTCGACGATGCCGGCGGTGTCGAAGAAATCGACCATGACGCCGGTTTCGCCTTCGCTCAGCACCTCGCGCACGGGCGCGGTGCCCGACGCGACGATGGCGCAGCCCGCGCTCATGGCTTCCAGCAGCGACCAGCTTAGCACGAAGGGGTAGGTCAGATACACATGCACCCGGCTGACCTGCATCATCGCCAGGAACCGGTCATAAGGCACGCGCCCCAGGAAATGCACCCGGGCCCAGTCTTCGGGGGTCATGCGGTCGGAAATCTCGTCGATGAAGATCTGCTTCCAGGTCTGGCCATCGGGGGCCTTGGACCCGTAGCTGACCTCGTCGCCGCCAATCAGCACCACCTGTGCGTGGGGGCGGCGTATCAGCAGGTCGGGCAGGGCGCGCATGAAGACATGATAGCCCCGATAGAGTTCAAGGTTGCGGTTGATGAAGGTGATGACCTCGTCCTCGCGGGTCAGGACACGGCCATCGGTAACGTCAAGCCGGGCGCCCGGGTCGGGCTGGACAAGGTCGGTGTCCACGCCGTCATGGGCGACGGTGATGCGGCCCTGCCAATGGTCCGGAAAGGTGCCCGCCTGGAACGCGGTGGGCGAGATGCCCGCATCCATGATTTCCTCGTGCAGGCGGTTGTTGAGGTTCTTCATCCGCAGGCGCATCGGATCGGACGGGGTCGCGGTCTTCTGGAATTCGGGGTCGAAGGCGGTGAAGTCCGGCAGGCTTTGGTGGTACAGTTCGCAATAAAGCCCCATGCGGGCGTCGGGCCAGACGTCTTTCAGGAACAGGCTTTCGCCCCAGCCGTGATGGGCCAGGATGACGTCGGGGTTGAAGCCCCGCTCGCGCAGGGCCATTGCGGCGTTGCAGCAGCTGGTGGCGCGGATCAGCTTTGTTTCGAAATCCTGCAGCCAGGGGTGGATGCCCTGCGCCGACTTGCCGCGAATGTCATAGGGCAGGACGGTGACGCCCTGCCATTTGGTCGGCTTGCGCACCTTGAGCGTCAGCGCCACGACCTCGTGCCCCCTTGCGGCGAGCGCCGGGGCAAGGTGCTTGTACTGTCCGGGAAAGTTCTGGTGGATGCAGAGGATCTTCATGGCGGCCCGTGGTTGTCTGCGCTGCCCCTGTTGTCGCACGGGGGGCTGCGGCGGCCAATCCGCCCCGGGTGCGGAGCGGGCGCGGGGTTGCGGAAATGTCGCCCCCTTGGCGGGCGCGGGGCCGGGGAAATTCGCGCGGGCGCCGGGTTTGGCATCGACATTGCCGCCGCGACACGGTTCCCTTGCCCCCGAACGACGCAAGAGGCCGCCATGCAACTGCTTTTCGACCATGAGGAATATCGCGCCCGGGTGGCGAAGGTGCAGCAGGCCATGCGGGCGCGCGGCATCGACGTCTTGCTGGTGTCGAACCCGGCCAACCAGTTCTGGCTGACGGGGTATGACGGCTGGTCGTTTTATACGCCGCAGATGGTGGTGGTGCATGTGGACGCAATCGAACCGTTCTGGTTCGGGCGCAAGATGGATGCGGTGGGGGCAAAGTTCACCGCCTATCTGGCGGAAGAAAACGTCATTCCCTACCCGGACAAATACGTGGGCAGCGACACGCTGCACCCGATGGAATACCTGGTCGAGCTGCTGAAATCCAAGGGCTGGGACAAGGGCCGCATCGCCGCCGAGCAGGATGATTACTACTACACCGCGAAATGGAACCGCATCCTTGTGGCGGGGCTGGGGCAGGGAGAATTCGACGACGGGTTCCTGTTGGTCAACCGCTGCCGCATGGTGAAATCGCCGCGCGAATTGCTGTATATGCGCCAGGCGGGCCAGATCGCGGCGCTGGCGCAGGACGCGGCGCGCAAGCTGTGCAAGCCCGGCGTGCGGCAATGCGACGTGATGGCCGAACTGTACCGGGTGACGACCTCTGGCACGCCCGAATTTGGCGGGACGTTCCCGTGCAAGCCGCCCAACGCGATGGTGGGCGAGCGTGCCTCGGCCCCGCATCTAAGCTGGACCGATGCGCCGCTGGTCGAGGGTGAGATCTTCTATATCGAGATGGGCGGCATCCGGCATCGGTATCATTCGCCGCTGTCGCGCTGCGTCTATGTGGGCGATCCGCCCGCCGCGTTGATCGAAACCACCAAGGTGATCCGCGAGGGGCTGGAGGCGGCGCTGGATGTCGTCAGGCCCGGCGCGCTGTGCCAGGACATGGCCGCCGCGTGGGAGACGGTGATCCGCCGCCACGGCATCGAAAAGGACAGCCGCATCGGCTATCCGGTGGGCATCGGCTTTCCGCCCACATGGGGTGAACTTACCTGTTCGCTGCGCGCCGGCGACACCACAGTGATGGAGGAAAACATGACATTCCACTGCATTCCCGCGCTATGGCGCGACGATTATGGTCTGGTGGTCAGCGAAACCTTCGCGGTGACGCGGGGCGGGGCGGACTGCTTTGCCGATTGCCCGCGCGAATTGCTGGTGGCGCAATGACGGGGTTTACCACGCGCCCGGAAATCCGGGGCACCTTCGGCGTCGTGACCTCGACTCACTGGATCGCCAGCGCGGTGGGCATGGCGGTGCTGGAACGGGGCGGCAACGCGTTCGACGCGGCCGTCGCGACCGGGTTCGTGTTGCAGGTGGTCGAACCGCATCTGAACGGCCCGGCGGGCGATCTGCCGGTGATCTACAAAACGGCGTCTGAAGCGCCGCTTGTGTTATGTGCGCAGGGTGTCGCCCCGGCGCTTGCCACGCCCGAGCGCATGAGGGCCGAAGGCATCGACGGGCTGATCCCGGGGTCGGGGTTGCTTGCGACTGTGGTGCCCGGCGCGTGGGATGGCTGGCTTTTGCTGCTGCGCGATCATGGCACGATGGAGCTGGCCGATGTGCTGGCCCCGGCGATCGGCTATGCGCGCGACGGCCACCCGATGCTGTCCGCCGTGCATCACGCCATCGGCGGGTTGAAGCGGTTCTTTGAGGCGGAATGGCCCAGCAGCGCGGCGGTGTGGACACCCGGCGGCGCGCTGCCCGAGGCGGATTGCCTGTTCCGCAACCCCGATCTGGCGACCACGTGGGAACGCCTTGCGGCCAGCCCCGGCGACACGCGCGAGGCGCGCATCGACGCCGCGCGCGAGGCATGGCGCAGCGGTTTCGTGGCGGATGCGATCTGTGACTTCCTTGCGGATGCCAGGGTGATGGATGTCACCGGCGCGCGCCACGGCGCGCTGTTGTCGCGCGAGGATCTTGCCGCTTGGCAGGCCCGTGTCGAGCCGCCCGCAACGGTCGACTACCACGGCTGGACGGTGCACAAGACCGGCCCCTGGGGGCAGGGTCCGGTGCTGTTGCAGGCGTTGCAGATCCTCAAGGCGTTCGATTTGACCGCGATGGACCCGCTGGGCGAGGAATTCACCCATACGGTGATCGAGGCGATCAAACTGGCCTGGGCCGACCGTGAGGCCTATTACGGCGATCCCGATTTCGCCGACATCCCCATGCATGTGCTGCTGTCCGAGGAATACGGCCGCGAACGGGCCGGCCTGATCGGCGACAGCGCCAGCACCGACACCCGCCCGGGGCGCATTCCGGGGTATGAACATTGGGCCGACGCCGCCATCGCGCGCGCGCAGCGCCGCATCGACGTGGTCGAAGACCCCGCCACCGGCGAGCCGACCATGGCGCATCTGACCGATACCAGGGGCGACACGGTGCATCTGGACATCATCGACCGCTGGGGCAACGTGGTGTCGGCCACGCCTTCGGGGGGGTGGCTGCAATCGAACCCGGTGGTCCCGGGGT
Organism: uncultured Salipiger sp.; assembly: GCA_964022595.1. Classification (GTDB taxonomy): domain Bacteria; phylum Pseudomonadota; class Alphaproteobacteria; order Rhodobacterales; family Rhodobacteraceae; genus Salipiger. The sequence continues at coordinate 380 of CAXICP010000115.1, read as the reverse complement.
TGGGCTTTGCGCTGAACAGCCGCGCGCAGATGTTCTGGCTGGACGAAGGGCTTGCCTCGACCCTGCGGCCCGGCGCGCGCCCGCGCACCACGCTGACCCCCAGCATCGCGACGCGCGGCGACGAGGTGCTGTCCTTTGGCACCCCCGGCGGCGATCAACAGGACCAGTGGCAGCTGATCTGGTTCCTGCGCTTCGTGCACCACGGGATGGACCTGCAACAGGGCATCGACGCGCCGCTGTTCCATTCGCAGCATTTCCAGGGCTCGTTCTATCCGCGCACCGCCCACCCGGGCCGCGTGATGATCGAGGAAACCATCGGCGCGGCCATCATCGACGCGCTGCGCGCGCGCGGCCATGACGTGGTGGTGGCGCAGGCCAAC
>CAXICP010000114.1:0-8522 GCA_964022595.1 uncultured Salipiger sp. | reverse complement strand
CGGAAGGATCGCCCGCCCGATGCCGTCATGGGCGGCCACCGCCATGCGATGACACTGGGCCTTGTCCAGCGCGGCATCGGTCGCGACCACGGCGATGGTGGTGTTGCCAAGCCCGGCCATGGCAGAGACCTTGCGCGAGGGCGGCAGATGGATCGATGGCACCGGGTCCACGCCCAGCCCGCCGAATTCATCGCCAAGCTCGAACGGCGCCGCCCAGAAATGCCGCCCCGACGGGGTGGTGACGCTGCCCATGGGGTTCACCGCCACCAGCGCACCCACGGTCACGCCATCGTCCAGCACCAGGCTGGCCGAGCCAAGCCCGCCCTTGTGCATCGCCGTCTGCGCGCCGCAGCCCGCGCCCACGCTGCCCAGGTCGAACCGCGTCGCCGCCGCCTGCAGCGCGGCGCGCCCCAGGCCCGGATAGGGCTGTTCGGCCCAGTCCTTGTCACCGCCGTTCAGCAAGTCGAACAGGATCGCGGCGGGCACGATCGGCACCCGCGCCGACATCACCGCAAACCCTCGCCCCGCCGCGTGCAGCGCATCCATGACGCCCTGCGCGGCGGCCAGCCCGAAGGCGCTGCCGCCCGACAGCACCAGCGCATCGACCCCCGGTGCGCTTTTGTCCGGGGCCAGCAGGTCGGTTTCGCGCGTGCCGGGGGCCCCGCCCATCACCGCCACCGACGCGGTAAAGGGCGCATCCGCCGTCACCACGCTGACCCCGGATTTCAACGCGGGATCGTCGGCATTGCCGACGCGCAGGCCGGTCACGTCGGTGATAAGGTTCAGGGGTCCGGCTCGCATGGCTATCCTCCGTTGGGCAAAGTCGCCCGGGCGCGCGTCGCCCGCAAGCCCCGGCGGTGGCGTCAGGCGCCGCCCGGCAGGCGCGGCGCGGCGTCCAGCAGCATTCGCGTATAGGGATGTTGCGGGGCGTCGAACACCGCGCCGGTCGGCCCCTGTTCGACGATCTTTCCCGATTTCATCACCAGCACCCTGTCGGTCACGCCCCGCACCACCGACAGATCGTGGCTGATGAACAGCGATGTCAGCCCGTGCCGGTCGGTCAGCAGGGCGATCAGGTCAAGGATGCGCGCGCGCACCCGCACATCCAGCGCCGACACCGCCTCGTCGAAGATCACAAGCTCGGGGCGGATGATCAGCGCGCGGGCGATGGCGATGCGCTGGCGCTGCCCGCCCGAAAAGGCGTGGATGTGGCGGCGCGCATCTTCGGGCGACAGGCCGACCTCGGTCAGGGCCGGCCCGATGGGATCGCCCGGGGGCAGGCCGGTCAGGTGGCACGGCTCGGACACCAGCCGCCCGACGCGGTGGCGGGGGTTGAAGCTGCCATAGGGGTCCTGGAACACCGCCTGCATCTGGCGGCGGGTGGCGGGGGTGCCCACGGGCTGGCCGCCTATGGTGATGGATCCGCCCTGCAACGGTTCCAGCCCCAGGATCGCGCGGGTCAGCGTGGATTTGCCGCAACCGGATTCGCCCACCAGCCCGACGCGCTCGCCGCTGGCGATGGTCAGGCTGACGCCATCCACGGCGCGGATCGCGGGCGCCCGGCGCAGCCCCTTGCGGGCGCCGGCATAGCTGCGCACCACGTCGCGCGCCACCAGCAGCGGCGCCCCCGGCGCGCGCGGCGCCAGCGCCGGGCGGTAGGACGAGGCATCGAACAGCGCCTGCGTGTAGGGGTGGCTGCGCTGGGCAAGCACCTGCCCCGTGGCGCCCATTTCGACAATGGCGCCGTCCTTCATCACCGCGATCCGGTCCGCGTGCTGCGCCACCACAGCAAGGTCGTGGGTGATCAGCAGCATCCCCATGCCGTCATCGCGCACAAGGCCCGTCAGCAGGTCAAGGATCTGCGCCTGCGTGGTGACATCCAGCGCCGTGGTGGGTTCATCCGCGATCAGCAGCCGGGGCCGCATGGCGATGGCCATGGCGATCACCACGCGCTGGCGCTGGCCGCCCGAAAGCTCGTGCGGGTAGCGCGCGGGCGACACCTGCGCCGGGTCCAGCCCGGTGCGCGCAAGGGTCAGTGCCGCCTGCGCGCGCGCCTGCCCGCGCGGCATGGCCCGGTGGATGCGCAGGGTTTCGGCCACCTGATCACCGATGCGGTGAAACGGGTTCAGCGCGGTCATCGGTTCCTGGAACACCATGCCGATGTCGCAGCCCCGGCGGGCGTTCATGGCGCGGTCGGGCAGCGGCAAAAGATCCTCGCCGTTCAGGGCGACGGTGCCGGTGGCGGTTGCCGCGCCCGGCAGCAGCCCCATCACCGACAGCGCCGTCATGGATTTGCCCGACCCGGATTCGCCGGTAAGGGCAAGGATCTCTCCTGGCGCCATGTCCAGCGAGACATCATCAAGAACACGCTTGGACCCGATGCGCAGCGACAGGTTCGCGATGCGCAGCAGGGGCGCCGGCTTGCGCCCGACCGCCGAAGGGTGCCGCCCCCCAGCCGTCATGCGGCGCCCCGTTCCAGCCGCGGGTCAAGGCGGTCCCGCAGCCCGTCGCCAAGCAGGTTGAGCCCTAGCACCGTCAGCACGATGGCCGCGCCCGGGATGATCGCCACATGCGGCGCCAGCGCCACCATGGTCTGGGCATCCGCCAGCATCCGCCCCCAGGACGGCATGGGCGGCTGAGCGCCAAGCCCCACATAGGACAAGCCCGCCTCGGCCAGGATTCCCAGAGAAAACTGGATGGTGCCCTGCACGATCAGCAGGTTGGTGACGTTGGGCAGGATATGTTCGGCGCTGATGCGGGGGGCGGACTTGCCGGCGGTGCGCGCGGCAAGGATGAAGTCGCGCCGCCACAGCGGCAGCGCGGCGCCTCGGGTCAGCCGGGCAAAGACGGGAATGTTGAAGATGCCGATGGCAAGGATGGCGTTGATCGCCCCCGGCCCCAGGATCGCCGTGATCAGGATCGCGATGACAAGGCTGGGAAAGGCGAAGACAAGATCGTTCATGCGCATGATGACCTCGTCCAGCGGGCCTGCGTGGCGGGCGGCGGCGGCAAGGCCCAGCGGAACGCCGACCCCCATGCCGATGCCCACCGCCACCAGCGCCACCGCAAGCGAGGTCCGCGCGCCGGTCATGATCATGCTCAGCATGTCGCGCCCCAGGTGGTCGGTGCCCAGCCAGTGCTGCGCCGACGGGGGTTGCAGCCGCGCGGGGATGTCCACGGTGGTGACATCGCCCGGCGTCCAGGCAAAGGACAGCAGCGCGGCGGCCACCATCAGCGCGCTCAGCACGGCGCCAAGGGCAAGCGTCTTCATCGTGACCTCAGCCGTGGGTCGGCCGCCACATAGGCGATGTCGGTCAGCAGGTTCACCACGATCACCGAAAAGACCAGAAGCATGGTCACCGATTCCACCACGATCAGGTCGCGCTGGGTGATGGCCTGAAAGATCAGCCGCCCCAGCCCGGGCAAAAAGAACACCTGTTCGATGATGATCGCCCCGGCCAGCAGGAACGAGAATTGCAGCCCCAGGATGGTCAGCACCGGGATCAGCGCCGCGCGCAGCCCGTGGCGCCACAGGGTCTGGCGGCGCGACAAGCCCTTGGCGCGGGCGGTGCGGATGAAATCCTCGGACAGGATGTCGATCAGCGATGATCGCAGCACCCGCGCCAGGATCGCCGCCTGTGGCAGCGCCAGCGCCACCGCCGGAAGGGTCAGGGCCTTGATCGCCATGCCCGGGTCGGACCAGCCGGGAAAGCCCCCCGCCCCGAACCAGCGCAGTTTCAGCGCGAACAGCAGCACCAGCAGCATCGCGAACCAGAAGTTGGGCACCGCGATGCCCAGCTGCGTGCCCGCCACCACCGACAGATCCGCCGCCCGGCCCCGGTGCGTTGCCGCGACGATCCCGGCGGGCAGCGCGATCAGCACCGCCAGCGCCAGCGCATACAGTGTCAGCGGCAACGACACCTGCGCGCGTTCGGCCACCATCTGCGCCACCGGCGCGCGATAGGTGTAGGACAGCCCCAGATCGCCCCGCAGCATGCCGCCGACCCAGGCGAGGTATCGCTGCACCGGGGGCAGGTCCAACCCCAGCTCGGCCCGCAGCGCCGCCACCGTGTCCGGGCGCGCGTTCATCCCCAGCATGAAGCTGGCCGGATCGCCCGGGGCGATCTCGATGATGACGAAAATCGCGACGGATGCCGCCGCAAGGCTCAGCGCCACGATCACCAGCCGGCGGAACAGGTAGGCCGCCATGCCTAGCGCACGACCGTTTCAAGAGGGTCGTACCGCGCGCCCGCGCCCCAGGCCGCATCGGCAAGGCTGTCGGGCTTGTATCGGATGCCCGCCAGCTCGGCGCGGGCGAAAAAGCGCCGCTGGGTCACGACGCCCTCGGGGTCGCGCCAATCGGCGGACAGCGCGCCGCCGCGCAGGGCGCAGCGAAAGAACAGCTCGACCTGGTGAAACCCGCGCCCGGGGTCGTGGAATTCATTGACCAGCGCCAGATCGCCCACGCTGATCGCCAGCCCGGTTTCCTCGTGCACCTCGCGTTCAAGGTTGTCAGTCAGCGACGTGCCCTTTTCCACGCCCCCGCCCGGCGCGCACCACAGGTCGCTGACCCCGCCGGGATAGGCGTTGACCAGCAACAGCCGATCCTGGTGCACAAGCAGGGCGCGGGTGGCAAGGCGGGGTGAGATCATGCGGCAAATCTTTGCACCTTTATCGGGGCGGCGGAAGGGCTTATTCCCGCCCCAACACAGGAGACAGCAGATGATCGCGCTTGCATTCGAAGGGGCCCGGGTGATGCGCCCGCAGGGGTGGGACGATGGCCCCGTCACCATCTCCGGGGGGATCTTTGTGGATGAAACGGCGCCGCGCGTGGACCTGTCGGGCTATGACATCCTGCCGGGAATCGTCGACATCCATGGTGACGGGTTCGAACGGCACATGGCGCCAAGGCGCGGCGCGCTGCGCGAGCGCACGGCAGGCGTCGTCGCCTGCGCCGCCGAGCTTGCGGCCAACGGCATCACCACCGCGATGCTGGCGCAGTTCTGGTCGTGGGAGGGCGGCATGCGCGGACCGGAATTCGCGTCCGAGCTGTTCGCGTCGGTCCACGAGGTCGCGCCGACGGTGCCGGTGGACCTGCGCCTGCAACTGCGGCTTGAAACGCATTTCCTGGACAGCTTTGCCGATGCCGAGGCGGCGGTGCAACGGTGGGGCATCCAGCAGGTGGTGTTCAACGATCACCTTCAACATGACCGCATCGCGTCGGGGCGCAAGCCGCAGCGGCTTACGGGGCAGGCACTGAAATCGGGCCGCTCGCCCGAGGCGCATCTTGCGCTGATGACCGCGCTGCACGAACGCGGGCCCGAGGTCCCGGCGGCGCTGGATGCGCTGTGCGCGCGGCTTGCGGCCAAGGGCGTGCGGCTGGGCAGCCATGATGACCGCTCCGCTGCGGATCGCGCCACATGGCGCGCCCGGGGCGCCACCCTGTCCGAATTTCCCGAAACGATCGAAGCTGCCCGCGCGGCGCGCGATGGGGGCGATGGCATCGTGCTGGGCGCGCCGAACGTGGTGCGCGGCGCATCACACGCGGGCAACATCGCGGCGGCCGAGCTGATCGCCGAGGGGCTGTGCGACGCGCTTGCGTCCGATTACCATTACCCCGCGCCGGCCCGCGCCGCGTGGCGCTGCGTCGAACTGGGCCTGCTGAGCGAACCCGAGGCCTGGCGGCTGGTGTCCGACGGCCCCGCACGGCTGCTGGGCCTGCACGACCGGGGCCGCATCGCCCCGGGTCTGCGCGCCGATCTCGTGATCCTGGACCGGGCCACGAAACGGGTCGCCGCCACCTTCGCGGGCGGCGCGCTGGCCTGGATGTCGGGCGACATCGCCGCCCGGATCATCGCCCCCCGGCCCTGATGCGCGCGGGCGCTACTTGCAGCGCTTCTCCGCATCCTCGATGGCGGCGGTGAACCCCATGAGCGAGAACGTGTCCTTGGTCTGCGTGCCGCGCGCCGAGCGCGCCGTCAGCACCGCATCGGCCCCCGACCGCATCGCGGCGATAAGCCGGGCATCATCGGCCGGGCTTGCGGGCCAGGCCCATTCGCCTTCGACGTAAAGTTCGAATTCATTGCCGCTGACATTGGCGTTGACGGTCGATCCCGGCGCGAAGGGATAGCCGCCGGTAAAGGCCACCTGCCCCGCCACATTGGCGCCGGGGCGGTAGAACACCATCAGCAGGATGTCGCCGCGCCGCACCGACACGACCCGCCCGTCCTTGGTGTTGACGCTTTCCTTGTAGGTGGTGACCGCCCAGCATTCGCGGGGATCGTTACCTTCGAACACCGACCAGTCGGTGATCGCGTTCACGCGATTCTGGCTCTCTTCCTGCGCCGGGGCGACTGTTGCGATCGCAATCGCCGCGGCCCCGATCATCGAACCGAGAAATGCCTTCATGTCCTGCAGCCTCCAGCTGTCTTATTGCCTTGCGTTCGGCGTCACGTCACGGCCCTTCGGGGTGGCGGTCCGGAGCATGATCTCCGAAAGCTGCGGGCACACGACAAAATTCCACTCGACGGCGGCAGAATAGCCTGAAAAACACGTGGCCATAAAGCCCCCGTTGGCAAGATATCGCTTAGATGTGAGGACCCGACATGCCCCGCCCCGCCGTTCCCATGGTCGACGTCGTTCGCGGCCCCTTTGCCGAAAGCACCCATGCCGGCCACGCGGTGCTGTGCGACGACACCGGCGCCATCGTGCAGGCATGGGGCGATCCGGACGCGGTGATCCTGCCACGCAGCTCTGCCAAGATGATCCAGGCGCTGCCGCTGGTCGCGTCGGGCGCGGCGGCAGCGCATGGGCTGGGCACGGACCGGCTGGCGCTGGCCTGCGCCTCGCACGAGGGCGCGCCGCTGCATGTGGCGGCGGTGAACGCCTGGCTGGACGATCTGGCGCTGGGCGATGGCGATCTGATCTGCGGCCCCCAGGCGCCGCGCGACAAGGCCCTGCGCCATGAGATGATCTGCGCCGGGCAATCCCCCTGCCGCGTGCACAACAACTGCTCGGGCAAACACGCGGGTTTCCTGACATTGTCGCGGCACCTGGGCGCCGGGCGCGATTACGTGGACCCCGACAATGCGGTGCAGCTGGCCATTCGCGATGCGTTCGAAACCGTGACCGGCGCGCCCTCGCCCGGGTTCGGCATCGACGGCTGTTCGGCGCCCAACCTTGCGACCACCATGCAGGGCATGGCCCGGGCGATGGCGTTCTTCGCGGCGGGCCATACCCGCGATGACACCCTGTCGCGCGCCGCCGCCGCGCTGACCGACGCGATGATCTCGCACCCGATGCTGGTCGCGGGCGAAGGGCGCGCCTGCACCCTTTTGATGGGCGCCGCGCGCGAGCGCGTTGCCATCAAGACCGGGGCCGAGGGGTTCTTTATCGCGATCCTGCCCGAACGCCGGCAGGGGCTTGCGATCAAGATCTCCGACGGGGCGACCCGCGCGTCCGAATGCGCGGTGGCCGCCATATTGGTGCAGCTTGGCGTGCTGGACGCCGCGCATCCCGACGTGAAGCGGTTTCTCAACCCCGATGTGATGAACTTCGCGGGGCTGACGACGGGCGAAATCCGCCCCGCCGCAACCTTTCCCTGACCCCGCGGCGCCGCGCGATCAGGCGAATTCGGCCCGGGCATAGCCCTGCAGGTACAGCAGCGCGGTAAGATCGCCGTGGTTGACCCGCAGCCCGCATTGCGCCTGCACCGCCGGCTTGGCGTGCAGGGCAACGCCCATGCCCGCGCGGCCCAGCATGCCCAGATCGTTCGCCCCATCGCCCACCGCGATCACGTCAGATTCGGAGATCGCAAGCCGCGCGGTGATCTCTTCCAGCGCGCGCACCTTGGCTTCGCGGCCAAGGATCGGGCGCGCCACGTCGCCCGTCAGGCGCCCGGCCTCGGCCAGCAGCGTGTTGGCGCGGTTCTCGTCAAAGCCCACGGTTTCGGCGACGCGCGCGGTGAATGCGGTAAAGCCGCCCGACACAAGCGCCGCGTAGGCGCCGCCCCGCTTCATGGTGGCCACCAGCGACTGGCCGCCGGGCATCAGGGTGATCCGTTCGGCCAGCACCTTGTCGATCATCGTCTCGGGCAGATCGCGCAGCAGCGCGACGCGTTCGATCAGCGCGCCGTTGAAATCCAGCTCGCCGTTCATCGCGCGGGCGGTGATGTCCTTGACCCGGGCGCCCACGCCCGCCTCGTCGGCCAGCTCGTCGATGCATTCCTGCTGGATCACGGTGGAATCCATGTCCGCCAGCAGCATCTTCTTGCGCCGCCCCGCCGCGGGCAGCAGGTTCAGGTCGGCCTGATCGGCGATCGACGCGCGCAGCTCGTCCAGGTTGCCGGGCGCCACATCCACGGGAAATTCCGCCGCCTCGCCGGGCGCAAGCCAGGTCACGTCGCCGCCCCCCATACCGTTGCGAAGCGCCGTCACCAGCGCGCTGTCCAACGTGCCCGGCCGGGCGATGAGTGAAACGATTTGCATGGCGGACTCCTCTTGGATGCGTGGCGCTTCTGGCAC
>CAXICP010000113.1:0-8554 GCA_964022595.1 uncultured Salipiger sp. | reverse complement strand
GCGCTGAACGATGCCGAAAAGGCGCATGCGCGGATGGAAAGCTCGGGCCATATCGGGAAGATCGTGCTTGAGGTGGCTTGAGCACCAGGATTTTTCGTACGAAAAATCCTGGTGCAGCGATGCGCGACATGCGGGGCGGGGGGAATAAGATTTTTCGTACGAAAAATCTTTGGCGCCGGGCCCCGGACAGGGAGGATACAATGTCAAGAACCGTGATCATCGAAGAACACGGCGGCCCCGAAACGCTTCGGGTCATCGATCAAGACGTGGGTGAACCGGGGCCGGGCGAAATCCGCATCCGCCACGCCGCCTGCGGTCTGAACTTCATCGACTGCTACCAGCGTTCGGGGCTTTACCCGTTGCAGCTTCCGCAGGCGCTGGGGATGGAAGCCGCGGGCGTCATCGAAGCGGTGGGCGAGGGGGTCACGCATCTGGCCCCGGGCGACCGCGCGGCCTATGCCGCCACGCCCCCGGGCGCCTATGCCGAGGCGCGCGTCATGCCGGCGGCGCAGGTGTGCAAGCTGCCCGATGACATCTCGTTCGATGAAGGCGCGGCGATGATGCTCAAGGGGCTGACGGTGCAATACCTCTTTCACCGCACGACGCCGCTTGCGGCGGGCGACACGGTGCTGTTCCACGCGGCTGCGGGCGGGGTCGGGCTGATCGCCTGCCAATGGGCCCGGTCCGAGGGCATCCGCCTGATCGGCACCGCCGGGTCCGATGAAAAATGCGCCCTTGCGATCGAACACGGCGCCGATGCCTGCATCAACTACGCAACCGAAGACTGGCCCCGCCGCGTGCGCGAGCTGACGGGTGGCAAGGGCGTCGACGTGGTGATGGATTCGGTCGGGAAATCGACCTTTGAAGGCTCGCTTGACAGTCTGAAACCGCTTGGGATGATGATTTCCTTCGGCAATGCCTCGGGCGCGGTCGAGGCGTTCGACCTTGGGCTTCTGGCGAAGAAAGGCTCGCTCAAGGTTACGCGCCCCACGCTGTTTGCCCATATCGCGGACCCCGCCGCCTGCCAGGACATGGCGGCGATGCTGTTCGCCAAGGTGGCTTCGGGGGATGTGAAGATCCGCATCGGTCAGCGGTTCGCGCTGGAAGATGTCGCCGATGCGCACCGCGCGATCGAGGCGCGCGGCACCACCGGGCAGACCATCCTTACGCTGTGATGCGGCAGGGTGCGGGGCTGTCCCCGCACCCGCGTGGCGCGATCAGATCACCGCGCGGCGGTACAGGTGCCACGAGGCGTGCCCCAGCACCGGCAGCGCGACGACCAGCCCCAGCAGCGCCGGAAGCATCGCAAGGAAAAGCGCCACCGCGACAATTGCGCCCCAGGCCAGCACGACCCCCGGGTTGCGCATGGTCAGCCGAAGCGATGCCCGCACCGCCGTGGTCAGACCGGACGTGCGATCGATCAGCATCGGCATGGTGACCACCGACATGGACAGCACCGCCAGCGCCACAAGACCGCCGCCGACAACGCTCAGCGCCGCGAACAGGCGCCCGGGCGCGGTTGTCGCCACGGCGCGGGCCGCGTCGGGCAGGGTCGCGGACTGGGGGGCGACCAGCGCATCGTAAAGGGCGGCGACCATGCCCAGCCAGACCGCAAGCACCAGCGCCAGGGCAACGCCCATGATCGCCACCGCGCCCAGGGCGGGACGTTCAAGCACGCGAAAGGCGCTGAACAGATCGACGGTTTCGCCCAGCTCGCGGCGCAGGCTGACCTCGTAAAAGCCGACGGCGGCCAGCGGGCCGATCAGCGCCACGCCCGCCAGCAGCGGCAGTATGAGCGACCATTGCGCCCCCTGGTAGCCCACCGCCAGAAGCAGCGCGCCGACCAGCGGCAGGATCAGCGCCGCCAGCTGCGTTTCATGGCGGCTGGCGGTGAAATCGTTCCAGCCGGCCCGCAACGCGGCGCGCAGATCGTCCAGGGTGAGGGGGTTGAGATCGGGTTCGAACCCGGGGTCCTGCGCGGTGATCCGCCCGGCGAGCCCCTGCACGATGCGGGCGATCTGGCCGGAAGAGGACGGGCGCGGCGGTTGGGAAGTTTCTGTCATGGCAGCCTCCGTGCAGCAATCGAATGCCCGCGGGTGGCCAGCACCTGAGTGAAGCGAAAACCGCGCGGGTTACGATTCAATCTTTAGCAGAATTTGACTGACGCCGGGGGCGGGCATGGGGATTGCCCGACCTATCCTTACGGATTGCGCCAGGCAAAGAAATCGGGCCCGGCCCGTTCCAGAAGCTGCCGCGCCAGTCCCGCGCCCAGTTCAGCGCCTTGCGATGCGGGCCCGGAAACCTCGTCCGCCCAGGCGGTCGCGCCATCGGGCGACAGGATCTCGCCGCGCAGCCGCAACAGGTCTCCGTCAAGTTCGGCAAGCCCGGCGATCGGCGTCTCGCAGGACCCGTCAAGCGTGGCGAGAAAGCCGCGCTCGGCCGCAAGGCGCAGCGCGGTGGGGGCGTGGTGAATCGCGGCGAGCATCCGCGCGGTGCGATCATCGGTGATGCGCCGTTCGATGCCGATGGCGCCCTGCGCGACGGCGGGCAGCATGTCATCGGGGGACATGGGGGTCATGGGAACCTCGCCCCCGGTCATGCCCATCCGGCTAAGCCCGGCCATGGCAAGGAAGGTCGCGGCGGCCACCCCGTTGTGCAGTTTTTGCAGCCGGGTCTGAAGGTTGCCGCGAAATTCCACCACCGTCAGATCGGGCCGCCGGTTCAGCAGCTGCGCGCGCCGCCGCAGCGATGACGTGCCCACCACCGTGCCCGGCGCAAGATCGGTCAGCCCCGCCGCGCCCGGCGCGATGAAGGCATCGCGCACGTCCTCGCGTGGCAGGTAGCAATCCAGCACCAGCCCGGCGGGCTGCTCGGTGGGCATGTCCTTCATGGAATGCACGGCAATGTCGATGCCGCCCGACAGCAGCTGTTCTTCGATCTCGCGGGTGAACAGCCCCTTGTTGCCGATTTCCTTCAGAGGGCGGTCGGCGGCGATCATCGCGCGGTCATCGCCCGTGGTGCGGATCACGGCGATTTCGAACGCGGCCTCGGGCAGATCGAACGCGGCCATCAGCCGCGCGCGCGTCTCGTGCGCCTGCGCCAGCGCCAGCGGAGAGCCACGGGTGCCGATCCGAAGCGGCTGGTCGGGGGTCGGAAGAAGCATATCGGTCATGGCACGAGCTTTATGTCGCGCGCGGGGCGCTGGCAATGGGGGGCGAATTGACTTATTGCCGCCCGCAACCACACCGGAGGGGACCAGAATGACCAAGACGATCCTGCGCGCGCTGAAGGGCGAAACCCTGCCGACCCCGCCGATCTGGATGATGCGGCAGGCCGGGCGCTACCTGCCGGAATACAAGGCGACACGGGCGCAGGCGGGCGATTTCCTGTCGCTGTGCTACAACCCGGAACTGGCCGCCGAGGTGACCATGCAGCCGATCCGCCGCTACGGCTTTGACGGCGCGATCCTGTTCGCTGACATCCTGCTGCTGCCGCAGGCGCTGGGGGCGGACCTGTGGTTCGTCACCGGCGAGGGGCCGCGCCTGTCGACCATCACCACCGATGCCGAATTCGACAAGCTGGGGCGGGGCGAGATGATCCACGACACCCTGTCGCCGATCTACGAGACGATCCGCATCCTGCGCCGCACCCTGCCGCAGGACACCACGCTGATCGGCTTCGCGGGCGCGCCCTGGACCGTGGCGACCTACATGATCGCCGGGCGCGGCACCAAGGATCAGGGCCCGGCCCATGCGCTTATGGGGGAAAACCGGGCGCTGTTCGAAAAGATCATCGACCGGCTGACCGAAGGCACCATCGACTATCTTTCCGCGCAGGTCGATGCGGGGGCCGAGGTGGTCAAGATCTTCGACAGCTGGGCCGGATCGCTTACGGGCGAGGATTTCGACCGCTACGCGCTGGAACCGGCGCGCATCATCACGCAAGAGCTCAAGTCGCGCCACCCGGGCCTGCCGGTCATCGCCTTTCCGCGCCAGGCCGGAGACAGGTACATCGGCTTTCACGAGGCGACCGGCGCCGATTGCGTGGCGGTGGATGACAGCGTGACGCCCGAATGGGTGGCCCGGCACGTGCAGCCCTCGGGCTGCGTGCAGGGCAACCTTGCCTCGTCGCACATGGTCACGGGCGGCGATGCGCTGGTGGCCGAAACGCGCCGCGTGGTGGATGCGCTGTCGGGCGGGCCGCATATCTTCAACCTCGGGCATGGCATCACCCCGGATGCCGACCCCGAAAACGTGCAGCTGATGATCGACACGGTGCGCGCGGGGGGCTGACGCCCCTGCGCCGCCGCGCGCGCGCGGCGGCGGGCAAAAGTGAACGGCCGGGCGTGCACGGGATCAAGACAGGTTTCTGCAATCTGTGGTAGACTGATCCCGGCACGCATGGAGGAGGCTGTCATGAACATGATCACTCACGAAGACCGGCTGCACGTCGAACGCGAGGTGCACCCCGAATTTCGCATCCGCTGGAGCATGGAGCCCTGGGCCGCGACCGCATCTCTGGACGCGCTGGTGGAAATCGGCGCGGAATTGCAAGAGTTCTGGACCGAACGGTTCCGCCAGGATTGCGCCACCCATCACCGGCTTCTGCACAGCCGCGGCCCGGCCGACCTGGTGGGGATCCAGGCCGATTTCATGCGCAGGGCGGTAACTGACTACCGGCTGCACGCCGCAACCATGAGTAGACTTGTTGAACGGCTGTGGTTCGCAAGGCCGGCGGCCTAGCCAAGCACATAGGTGCCCGGTGCCGGGCATAGCGACGCGCCCGGCCTGGCCATCGCCGGGCGCGTGCCGGCAGAGCGCGCGATCAGCCAGTCCGCCCAGGCGGGCCACCATGATCCGTCCACCGAAGGGGTCCCCGCCCGCCACAGCGCGGCGTCGCGCGCATGGCCCGTGACCTTGCCGATGCGGTAATGGCGGCGCGGGTGCCCCGGTTCGGACACGATCCCCGCGTTATGGCCGCCGCTTGTCAGCACAAAGGTCTTTTCCCCGTTGGCCAGCCGGTTGATCTTCCACACCGATTGCCAGGGCGCGACGTGATCCGTTTCCGTCGCCACCGCAAGGATCGGCGCGGTGATGTCCGCCACCGACACCGGCGCGCCGCCCACCTTGACCCGCCCCAGCGCAAGGCGGTTTTCCAGGAAAAGCTGGCGCAGGTATTGCGAATGCATCCGCGCGGGCATGCGCGTGGCGTCGGCGTTCCAGGCCATCAGGTCGTTCATGCTGCCGCGCGCGCCCAGCAGGTAGTCGCGAATCGTGCGTGACCAGATCAGATCGTTCGATCGCAGCATCTGGAAGGCCCCCGCCATCTGCCGCGCGTCCAGATAGCCCTGGTCGGCCATGATGTCTTCCAGAAAGGCGACCTGGCTTTCGTCGATGAACAGCGTGATTTCTCCGGCTTCGGTGAAATCGACCTGCGCGGCCAGCAGTGCCAGCGTGGCGATCCGCGTATCGCCATCGCGCGCCAGCGCCGCCGCCGCGATCGCCAGCAGCGTCCCGCCAAGGCAGTAGCCCGCCGTGTGGACCTGCTGGCCCGGCAGCGCGGCCCGGATGGCATCCAGCGCGGCGAAGACGCCCAGTTCGACGTAATCTTCCATGCCCAGGTCCGCATCCTCTGCCCCCGGGTTCAGCCACGAGATCATCCAGACCTCGATCCCCTGGTCGACCAGAAAGCGCACCAGCGAGTTTCGCGCCGACAGGTCAAGGATGTAGTATTTCATGATCCATGCGGGCACGATCAACAGCGGTTCGGCCCGCACCTGCGCCGTGGTGGGGCGATAGCGGATCAGTTCGATCAGCCGGTTGCGGAACACCACGTCGCCGGGGGTGGTGGCCAGCGTGTCGCCGACCCTGAATTCCGGCGTGGGGTGGGCGCGGTCGTCCTGCTGGGCCAGGTCCTCCAGCCAGTTTTGCAGACCGCGCAGCAGGTTCATGCCGCGCTCCTGCCGCGTGCGGTCGATGACCACCGGGTTGGTCGCGGCGAAATTCGGCGGGGCAAGCATGTCGAGCACCTGCCGGGCGGCGAAATTGGTGATCTGGGCGTGGCGCGCGGCCACGCCGGGCACGTCCGTGGTCGCCGCGTCCCACCAGTCTTCGGTCAGCAGGAACCATTCGGCGAACAGGTTGTGCGGATAGCGCCGCCATTCGGGATCGCGAAAGCGCTTGTCGGCGGCCATGCGGGCGCAGGACTCGGGGCGGGTGCCCAGCGGACAGGCAGCGGCGGCCTGCCAGGCGCGCGCGGCGTTGGCGACGGCCTTTTCCTGCAGCACCGCCTGCTTGCCGGGGGATCCGGCAAGATGGACGCCCCAGTCGAACCAGGCGGCGGCCAGCGCCATCGGTGACAGCCCCCCGGTCAGACTGCCGATCATGGCGTGAAAGGCGCGGTCGATGCTGCGCGGGGCGCTGTCGGGCGGGAGGGCTGCGTGTTTCATGCCCCCATGGTGCCACCGATGCGCGCGGGCGTGCTTGATCCTGCGCAAATCCGCGCGCGGTTTTTGACCCCCCCCCGGCGGTCAGGCGGTGGTGGGCCGGGGCAGGGGGCTTAGCCGCGATGCGCCCCATGCGCTTAGCGCGACCATCACCGCCGCGGTGCCAAGGCAGGCGGGCAGGCCCCCCGCCTGGTAGCTGGCGCCGGACAGGACCGTGCCGATCAGCCGCCCCGCCGCGTTGGCCATGTAATAGAACCCCACGTCCATCGTGACGCGCCTGTCGTCGGTAAAGGCCAGGATCAGGTAGGAATGCAGCGATGAATTCACCGCAAAGATCGCCCCGAACACCAGCAGCCCCGCCACCACCGCGCCGGTAAGCCAAGGCGCGGGCGCCCCCGCCGCCCAGACCAGCGCCGCCAGCAGCGCAGGCACCAGGGTCAGCGCCAAAGCCCAGTGCCGGGCGTCGGAAATCAGCGCGTCGACGCCGCGGGTGCGCGCCTTCAGCAGCCGGGGCGCCGCCGCCTGGACCGCGCCGTACAGGATCACCCACACCGCCATGAAGCTGCCGATGGTGAAAAAGGCCAGCCGGTTGCCTTCTTCGGTGCCGTCCGACAGCACCGCGTAGAAATAGATCGGAATGCCCACCACGAACCACACGTCGCGCGCGCCGAACAAGAAGACGCGCGCAAAGCTGAGCCAGTTGATGTTGCGGTTCTTCGAAATGACCTCGTTGAACTTGGCGTCCTTGCGGCCCGTGGGCAGCCCGGCGGGCATCTTCAGCGCCACCGCCGCAAGGATCACCGCCAGCACCGCCGCCATGCCCAGCACCGCCGGCACAAAACCCACCAGCCCCAAAAGCGCCGCCCCCAGCAGAAAGCCCACGCCCTTGACCGCGTTCTTGGACCCGGTCAGCGCGGCGACCCAGCGGAACAGCCCGTCGCCCCCGGTGGGGGCCAGCAGCTTGACGGCGGATTTCGACGACATCTTGGCCAGGTCCTTGGCCACGCCCGATGCGCCCTGCACCAGCATCACGAACACCACCGACGCGCCGATCGCCCAGCCCGGATCAAGCTGCGCCAGCGCCAGCAGCGCCGCCACCTGCAACGCCAGCCCGGCGTAAAGCGTCGCCGCCAGCCCGAAGCGCGCGGCGATCCAGCCCGCCGACAGGTTGGTGACGACGCCCGCGATCTCGTACAGCACGAACAGGTAGGCCAGCTGCACGGGGCTGAACCCCAGCGTGTGGAAATGCAGCAGCACCAGCATGCGCAGCGCGCCATCGGTCAGCATGAAGGCCCAGTAGGCGGCGGTCACCGCGACATAGGCGGCAAGGGGTCTGTCTGACATGGTAGGGGCGGCCTTGGATGAAAGCGTCGGAAAACGGGTGCAGGCAGAATGATGGCGCCGCGTGACGCGCGTGTGTCAGAGACTGTCTCCGACCATCCGCGCCACGTCGGCAAGGCGGTTCGCATAGCCCCATTCGTTGTCGTACCAGGCATAGACCTTCAGCTGCGTGCCGTTGGTCACCATGGTGGACGGGGCATCGATGATGCTGCTGCGCGGATCATTGGTGTAATCGGCGCTCACAAGGGGGCGGGTTTCATAGCCCAGGATACCCGACAGCGGCCCGTTCGCGGCGCTTTCGAACAGGGCGTTGACCTCTTGCACGGTGGTCGCGCGGTCCAGTCCGAACACGCAGTCGGTCAGCGAGGCGTTCAGCAGCGGCACCCGCACCGCGTGGCCGTCCAGCTTGCCGGCCAGTTCGGGATAGATCAGCGTGATCGCCGTGGCGCTGCCCGTCGAGGTGGGGATCAGCGAATTGAGCGCCGAGCGCGCGCGCCGCAGGTCCTTGGCCGGGCGGTCCACGATGGTCTGGGTGTTGGTCACGTCATGGATCGTGGTGATCATGCCGTGCCGGATGCCGATGCCCTCGTGAATGACCTTGACCACCGGGGCAAGGCAGTTGGTGGTGCAGCTGGCCGCCGTCACGATGGAATGCCGCGCCGGGTCGTAATCGTGGTTGTTGACGCCGTAGACGATGTTTGCCGTTTCGCCATCCTTGACGGGCGCGGACACGACGACCTTTTTCACCCCGGCGGCGAAATAGGGGGC
>CAXICP010000112.1:0-8624 GCA_964022595.1 uncultured Salipiger sp. | reverse complement strand
GGTTTGCTGCCGCGCGCCGCACGGGCCGGTGCGTCGTCAAGGCGATGCCCTGGGGGATGAAGACGCTGACCGTCGTGGGCACCGCCGCGATGCTGTGGGTCGGCGGGTCGATCATCGTGCATTCGCTAGCGCAGATGGGCTGGCACATGCCCGAGGAAACCATCCATCACTACGCCGAAATTGCCGCCCATGCCGTCCCGGCGGACATGCAGGGCGCGGCCCTGTGGCTGGCCACCGCCGCGATGGATTTCGTGCTTGGGCTGATCTGGGGCGTGATCCTTGTTCCCATCGCGACCAAGATCCTGATGCCGCTTTTCGCCCTGTTCACCGGCAAGAAATCGGCGCAGAGCCACTGAAACGACACGCGGCGGCCCCATCCGGAGCCGCCGCGCATCTGTTCGGGGCCGATCGGCGCGGGGGAGGCCGCGCCTGACCGGCGGATCGTATCAGAGCAGGCCCTTGGCCTTTGCCACGACGTTTTCGGCGGTGATGCCGAATTTCTCGTACAGCGTTTCCGCCGGGGCAGAGGCGCCGAAGCCGTCCATCCCGACAAAGGCCGCCTTGGCTTCCTTGCCGCGCTCGCCCAGCAGCCAGCGGTCCCAGCCGAAGCGGCTGGCGGCTTCGATGCCCACGCGCACCGGGCCGGCGGGCAGCACCTTGCGACGGTAGGCTTCGTCCTGCGCTTCGAACAGCTCCCAGCAGGGCATGGACACGACACGCGTGCCGATCCCGTCGGCCTGCAGGGCATCGCGCGCGGCCATGGCGATTTCCACCTCGGACCCCGTCGCAAGCAGGATCACCTGCCGCTTGCCTTCGGCGTCGGCCAGCACATAAGCGCCCTTTTCCGTCAGGTTGTTGTTCTTGTGCTCGGTGCGCAGCGTCGGCAGGTTCTGGCGCGTCAGCGACAGCACCGACGGCGTCGATTTCTGCGACAGCGCGATTTCCCAGGCTTCGGCGGTCTCGACGATGTCGGCGGGGCGGAACACCAGCGTGTTCGGCGTTGCGCGGCTGATGGCCAGATGTTCGACCGGCTGGTGCGTCGGGCCGTCTTCGCCAAGGCCGATGCTGTCATGGGTCATGACGAACACGGTCGGGATCTGCTGCAGCGCCGCAAGGCGCATCGCCGGGCGGGCATAGTCGGTGAAGGCCATGAACGTGCCGCCATAGGGGCGGATGCCGCCATGCAGCGCCATGCCGTTCATCGCCGAGGCCATGCCATGTTCGCGGATGCCCCAGTAGACGTAGCGCCCCTTGCGGTTGTCCACGTCGAACACGCCCAGATCGCCGGTCTTGGTGTTGTTCGACCCGGTCAGGTCGGCAGAACCGCCCACGGTTTCGGGCAGGACCGGGTTGACCACTTCAAGCACCATTTCGGATGCCTTGCGGGTGGCGACCTTGGGCGCGGCTTCGGAATTCTGCTTTTTCAGCGCGCGGATCACCGAAGACAGCTTCTTGGGCACGTCGCCGGCATAGATGCGGGCAAGTTCGGCCTGCTTGCGCTCGGACATGCCGGCCATGCGCGCTTCCCAGGCTTCGCGGTCGGCGGCGCCGCGCGATCCGGCTTCTTCCCACCAGGATTTCACCTCGGCCGGCACCTCGAACGGTCCCGAAACCCAGCCCCAGGCGTCCTTGGCGGCGGTGTTCTGGTCGGCATTGGTCAGCGCGCCGTGGCCCTTGGAGGTATCCTGCGCCGCATGTCCCAGCGCGATATGCGTCTTGCAGGCAATCATCGACGGCTGATCGGTGACCTTCTTGGCCGCTTCGATGGCGGCGTCGATGGCTTCGGGATCATGCCCGTCGATTTCCTGCACGTGCCAGTTCGCCGCGCGGAAACGCGCCACCTGGTCCGTGCGATCGGACAGCGACACCTTGCCGTCGATGGTGATGCCGTTGTCATCCCAGAACACGGTCAGGCGGCCCAGCCCGTAGCGGCCCGCAAGCGCGATCGCCTCCTGGCTGACGCCTTCCATCAGGCAGCCGTCGCCGGCGATCACCCAGGTGCGGTGATCCTGCGCCTGCTTGCCGAAGCGGGCGCGCAGGATTTCCTCGGCCATGGCGAAACCGACCGAATGGGCAAGGCCCTGGCCCAGCGGGCCTGTGGTCATTTCGATGCCATCGGCAAGGAAGTTTTCCGGGTGCCCCGCGGTGCGCGCGCCCCACTGGCGGAAGTTCTTGATCTGGTCCAGCGTGATCTGCGGATCGCCCGCAAGATACAGCAGCGAATAGACCAGCATGGACCCATGGCCCGCCGACAGGATGAAACGGTCGCGATCCGGCCAGTTCGGGTTCGCCGCGTCGTATTTCATGTGCCGGGACCACAGCACGGTGGCCACGTCCGCCATGCCGATGGGCATGCCGGAATGGCCGCTGTTGGCGGCGGCAACCGCGTCAAGCGTCAGGGCACGGATGGCGGCTGCCCGCATCCAGTGGTCGGGATGTGCGTTGGATAGGGCCTTGATGTCCACGGAGTGCGTCCTCTCTCTCCTCAGGAGTATTGCGGTTCGGGAATAGGCAGCGCGTTGCGGAATGGCAAGCGTTGGCGCCGCCATCGGCGGTTTTCCCGGGTGAACGGGCACGCGCAAGTGTCTGGAAGATCATGGGGGCGCAATTTCTCCGGACGCTTGGTAGACTGGCGCGAAACGGGGCGGGCGCGATTCGCGCGGGCGATCTGCCTGCGCGCTCGCAAAAGGCCCCGAAGAGCAGAACGAGACGAGGGCGAGATGACCGAAATCGACGAGTTGCAGGGGCGCCTGACGCGGGCCCTGGATCGCATCGCGCAAGGGGTGGACCTGCTTGGCCCGGCGGCCGTGGCCGAGGAAGAGCAGCCGCAGGCGGCGCCCGATACGGGCGAACTGGCGCGGCTGGCAGAGCTGCTGGAAGAGGAAAAGCTGGCCAACGCGCAGCTGGAAGAACGCAACAGGGCGCTGAACGCGCGCCTGGCCGAAACGCCCGCGGCGCCGGCCCCCGATGCGGCGTTGCAGGAACAGCTTGCGGCGCAGCGCGAAAGCATGGCGGATCTGGACAGCGAGCTGTCGCGCATGCGGCTTTCGAACGAGATGCTGCGCAAGACCTGCGAAGAGCTGCGCGCGGCGCTGCAGGCGGGGCTGGGCGAGCCTCATCTGATCAACCAGGCCATGCTGGCCGAACTGGAATCGCTGCGCGCCGATCGGTCCGTTGAACGGGCCGAGGTGCGCGCCGTGCTGGACGCGATCGAACCGGTTCTTTCGGAAAGCTCGGGCATTCCCGCGCGCACGGAGGCGGTGCAATGAGCCAGATGGAAGTGCAGATCAAGATCGGCGGGCGCACCTTTGACGTGGCCTGCCAGCAGGGCGAGGAACAATACCTGCTGACGGCCGCGCGGATGCTCGACAACGAGGCGGATGTGCTGGTGAGCCAGATCGGGCGGATGCCCGAGGGGCGGATGCTGCTGATGGCGGGTCTGATGCTTGCGGACAAGACGGCGGGTCTTGAGGACCGGCTGCGCGCCGCCGAGGACCGCATCGGAGAGCTGACGGACGAGCTGAGCGATCTGCGCTCCAAGCCCGGGCTGCGGCAGGCGGAACCCGAGCGGGTCGAAGTCGAGGTTCCCGTCGAAGTCCCCGTCGAGGTCAAGGTCGAGGTGCCCGTCCTGCCCGAGGGCCTTGCCGAGGCGCTGGCCGAGATGGCCGCGCGGGCGGAAACCCTTGCCGACACGGTCGAGGAAAAAGCCGCGTCCTGACCTTGCGCGGCGCGGAAACGAAAAAGGGGCGGCGCCACCCGGCGACCGCCCCTGTTGCTTGCCCCGGACCCGGCGCCCCGAAAATTTCAGGGCCGGGCCGAACCGTTCAGCGCAGGATCGATTTTCCCGCGTAGACGGCGGTATCGCCCAGGATTTCCTCGATACGGATCAGCTGGTTGTACTTGGCCAGCCGGTCGGACCGCGCAAGGCTGCCGGTCTTGATCTGCCCGCAGTTGGTGGCGACGGCGAGGTCGGCGATGGTCGCATCCTCGGTTTCGCCCGACCGGTGCGACATCACGTTGGTGTAGCGGGCGCGGTGGCCCATTTCGACCGCGCGCAGGGTTTCGGACAGCGATCCGATCTGGTTCACCTTGACCAGCATGGAATTGGCCACGCCCTGTTCGATGCCCATGGACAGGCGCGCCGGGTTGGTCACGAACAGATCGTCGCCCACCAGCTGCACCGAGCTGCCGATCTTGTCGGTCAGCATCTTCCAGCCGTCCCAGTCATCTTCGGCCATGCCGTCTTCGATCGAGATGATCGGGTATTTCGCCACCAGATCGGCAAGGTAGTCGGCGTTTTCCGCAGAGGTAAGCGATTTGCCTTCGCCCTTCATCTCGTACTTGCCGTCCCTGAAGTATTCGGTCGAGGCACAGTCAAGCGCAAGGTAGATGTCCTCGCCGGGCTTGTAGCCTGCCTTTTCGATGGATTTCAGGATGAAATCAAGCGCTTCGGTGGTGCTGCCAAGTTCGGGGGCAAAGCCGCCCTCGTCGCCCAGCCCGGTGGACATGCCCGCCGCCGACAGTTCCTTCTTGAGCGTGTGGAACACTTCGGAGCCCATGCGCACGGCGTCGCGGATGTTTTCCGCGGCCACGGGCATGATCATGAATTCCTGGATGTCGATCGGGTTGTCGGCGTGCTCGCCCCCGTTGATGATGTTCATCATCGGCACCGGCAGGACCCGCGCCGAGGTGCCCCCGACATAGCGGAACAGCGGCTGGCCAAGATATTCCGCCGCCGCCTTGGCGGTTGCCAGCGACACGCCGAGGATGGCGTTGGCGCCAAGGCGGCCCTTGTTGTCGGTGCCGTCCAGTTCGATCATCGCGCCGTCGATGGATTCCTGTTCGGTCGCCTCGAAGCCGACGATGGCTTCGGCGATCTCGCCGTTCACCGCCGCGACCGCCTCAAGCACGCCCTTGCCCATGTAGCGGGTCTTGTCGCCGTCGCGCCGTTCATGCGCTTCGTGAACGCCGGTCGAGGCCCCCGAGGGCACGGCCGCGCGGCCCATGGAGCCGTCTTCCAGCGTGACGTCGACCTCGACGGTGGGGTTGCCGCGGCTGTCGAGAATCTCTCGGGCGAAGATGTCGATGATGGTGCTCATGGGACTTGTCCCTCCGGTCCTGGATAGGTTCGCACGAGCTATAACACCCGGGCCGCAGATGTAAACTTGCACCGGCCGGGCAGGGCGCCGCTGCCTGACTTTGCCAAATGCCGCGGCGCAGCTACGTAAGGGGCGAACACGACATTCACGGCATCTGTCGGGCGCGAGGAGGAGGCGCGCCCCCAAGGAGCAGGCATGGAAGAAGAACTGGGTCAACTTGAAGAACAGGTCGAGGTCATCACCAGCGAGGTCGAGCAGATGCTGCCCGTCCTGCCCGGCTGGGTCATGCCCGCCGGATGACGCCGCCGCGGCTTGCCCGAGGTACCCGCCGCCCGCTGCGGTTGGGGATCCTGGTGCTTGTGCTGGCGGTGGGCGTGTCGGTCGCGCCGCTGTCCGCCGAAGGGGCCGATCTTGGGCGCCACGCGCTGCTGATCGCCTTCATGGTGCTGGTGGCCTGGGTGCTGTACACGGCGCTGCATATCTGGACGACGGTGCATCTGCGCAAGTTCACGCTGGATGCCGAAGACAACTATCTTGCGCGCAAGCACGTGACGCAAAGCCGGATCCTGGTGCGGCTGGCCAGCTGGACCATCGTGATTGTCTGTATGGCTGCGATCCTGATGACCTTTGAAAGCGTGCGGCAATGGGGCGTGTCGCTGCTGGCCGCCGGGGGGGCCGCCGGTATCGTGGTCGGTCTTGCGTTTCAGCCGGTGCTCAAGAACATGATCGCGGGCATCCAGCTGGCGATCACCCAGCCGATCCGCATCGACGATGCGGTCATTGTCGAAGGCGAATGGGGCCAGGTCGAAGAGATCACCGGCACCTACGTGGTCATCAAGATCTGGGACTGGCGCCGCCTTGTGGTGCCGCTGAGCTATTTCATCGAGCAGCCGTTCCAGAACTGGACGCGCGAGACATCGTCGCTGATCGGCACGGTGCTGCTGTATCTCGACCATACCACCGACATTGGCGAGCTGCGGGCGGCGGCAAAGCGGGCGGTGGAAAATTCGCCCCTGTGGGATGGCAATGTCTTTGCGGTGCAGGTGAATGATTTTCGCGAAAGGGTGATGGAGGTGCGTGTGCTTGCCTCGGCCCGCAACGCGCCGCGCACCTACGATCTGCGCTGCGAGATCCGCGAAGAGCTGGTCACCTGGATCCAGCGCGAAATGCCGCATGCCCTGCCGCGCACCCGCGAAACCGTGTCGGTCGACGGGCAGGGGCGCCCGCTGCCCCCCGATATCGAAGTGATGAACGGCGCCCCGCGCGCTTGACGGGACGCGGGGGCGATCAGGCCCGTTCGGCCGCTTCCAGCTTTTCCAGCGCGGCTTCCCACAGGGCTTCGGCCTTGCGCAGCCCGTCCATCACCTCGGCGTATTTGCGGTTCCAGGTGGCAAGCTCGCCGGCGCGCCCGTCTTCGTAAAGCGCGGTGTCGGCGAGCTTCTTCGCCAGCTTATCGCGCATTTCCTCGATCTTTTCGACGCGCGCTTCGCATTTGCGCACCTCGGATCGCAGCGCAAGGATCGCATCGCGCGACGGGCGCTGCGTCTTCGGTTTGGGCTTTTCGGCCTTGGCCGGCTTGTCCTGCGACAGCAGCATCGAGCGGTAGGCATCAAGGTCATCGTCATAGGGCGTGACGGTGCCGTCCTTGACCAGCCACAGACGGTCCGCCACGAGGCTGAGCAGGTGCATGTCGTGGCTCACTAGGATCACCGCCCCGGAATAGGCGGCCAGCGCCTGGATCAGCGCCTCGCGGCTTTCGATGTCCAGGTGGTTGGTCGGCTCGTCCAGGATCAGCATGTGCGGCGCATCCAGCGTGGCCAGCAGCAGCGACAGCCGTGCCTTCTGCCCGCCCGAAAGACGCCCCACCGCGGTTTCCGCCTGCGCCGCCATCAGGCCGAAGCCCGCAAGCTGGGCGCGCAGCTTCGATTGCATCACGTCGGGGCGTTCGCGCTGAAGATGCTGAAGCGGCGTTTCGTCCAGGTGCAGCTCGTCGACCTGGTGCTGGGCGAAATAGCCGATGCGCAGCTTGGACGACACGGTGCGCTTGCCGTCCATCAGCGGCAGGCGCCCGGCCAGCAGCTTGGACAGGGTCGACTTGCCCTGCCCGTTGCGCCCCAGAAGGGCGATGCGGTCGTCCTGGTCGATGCGCAGCGTCAGGCGTTGCAGCACCGCGCGATCGCCGTAGCCCGTGACCCCGCCTTCCAGCGCCACGATGGGCGGCGACAACTGGTCGGGCTGCGCAAAGGTGAAAACCTGCGCCGCCGCGTCCTCGGGGGCGGTGATGGTTTCCATCTTCTCGATCATCTTGAGCCGCGCCTGCGCCTGCTTGGCCTTGGATGCCTTGGCGCGGAACCGGTCCACGAAGCTTTGCAGGTGGGCGCGCCGGTCGTCCTGCTTGCGCGCGGCGGCGGCCTGCACGGCGCGCCGTTCGGCCCGGGTGCGGGCAAAGGTGTCATACCCGCCCTGGTACAGCGTCAGCTGGCGCGCTTCCAGGTGCAGGATCGCGCCCACGGCCCGGTTCAGCAGCCCCCGGTCGTGGCTGATCACGATCACCGTATGGGGGTATTTCGCCAGGTAGCTTTCCAGCCACAGCGCACCTTCAAGGTCCAGGTAGTTGGTCGGCTCGTCCAGCAGCAGGATGTCGGGCTGCGAAAACAGCACGCCGGCCAGCGCCAGGCGCATCCGCCAGCCGCCCGAGAAATCCGAACTGGGGCGCTGCTGGTCCGCCTCGTCAAAGCCAAGGCCCTTGAGGATGGTCGCGGCGCGCGCTTCGGCGGACCATGCATCGATGTCGGTCAGGCGCATCTGCACCTCGGCGATGCGATGGGCGTCGGTCGTGGTTTCCGCCTCGACCATCAGCGCGGCGCGTTCGGTGTCCGCCTCAAGCACTGTTTCGATCAAGGACTTGCCCGATGCGGGCGCTTCCTGCGCGACGCCGCCGATGCGGGCGCGCTCGGGCATGGTGATCTCGCCGCCGTCAAGCGACAGCTGCCCCCGGATCAGCCGGAACAGCGTGGTCTTGCCCGCGCCGTTCGGTCCGACAAGGCCCACCTTGTGACCTGCCGGAATGGTGGCGCTGGCGCCTTCGAAGAGGGGCCGGCCCTCGATGGAGAATGAGATATCGTCGATCCTGAGCATGTGCGGCCCTTAGCAGAGCGCTGCGGCGGCGAACATCCCCATAACCGCTCTGGCGTCGCGAAATGTCGGGGGCGGCGGCGTCCTGCCGCGCGCGGCGCAGGCGCGGAGCCGAAAGCGGGCTTCCCAATCGGGCGATGCCATGCTAACGCCCCTGCCTGAGACTATTGGCCGGGCCCGCTGCCCGGCCTTTCGCAATGGAGACCTACATGGCCGTCGAACGCACCCTTTCGATCATCAAGCCCGATGCAACCCGCCGCAACCTGACCGGCAAGATCAACGCCAAGTTCGAGGAAGCGGGCCTGCGCATCGTCGCGCAAAAGCGCATCCAGCTGACCAAGGCACAGGCCGGCGAATTCTACAAGGTTCACGCCGAGCGTCCCTTCTACG
>CAXICP010000111.1:0-8757 GCA_964022595.1 uncultured Salipiger sp. | reverse complement strand
GTCCATCGCGGGATGGAAGTCGATCGAAGCGTCCGACATGAAACTGATGCCCGACCCCGACAGCGTGTACATCGATCCGTTCTATGCAGAAAAGACGCTGTGCGTGCATTGCTCGATCGTCGAGCCGGACACCGGCGAAGCCTATGACCGCGACCCGCGCGGCACCGCACAGAAGGCCGAGGCATACCTGATCGCCTCGGGCATCGGCGATGTCTGCTACATGGGCCCCGAGGCCGAATTCTTCCTGTTCGACGACGTGAAGTTCTCGGTCGCGCCGAACAAGGTGTCCTACGAGGTCGATGCCGACCACGGCGCATGGAACACCGACGCGGAATTCGAAATGGGCAACCTGGGCCACCGCCCGACCTACAAGGGCGGCTATTTCCCGGTCAACCCGATGGACGACGGCCAGGACATCCGTTCCGAAATGCTGTCGACCATGAAGCGCATCGGCATGAAGGTCGACAAGCACCACCACGAAGTTGCGACCTCGCAGCACGAGCTGGGCCTGATCTTCGGCTCGCTCACCAAGCAGGCCGACGAGCTTCAGAAGTACAAGTACGTGATCCACAACGTCGCACAGGCCTATGGCCGCACCGCGACCTTCATGCCCAAGCCGATCCCCGGTGACAACGGGTCGGGCATGCATGTGAACATGTCGATCTGGAAGGAAGGCAAGCCGCTTTTCGCAGGCGACAAATACGCCGACCTGTCGCAAGAGGCGCTGTATTTCATCGGTGGCATTCTCAAGCATGCCAAGACGCTGAACGCCTTCACCAACCCGTCGACCAACAGCTACAAGCGCCTGATCCCCGGCTTCGAAGCCCCGGTCCTGCGCGCCTACTCGGCCCGCAACCGGTCGGGCTGCGTGCGTATTCCGTGGACGGAATCGCCCAAAGCCAAGCGCGTCGAGGCCCGCTTCCCCGACCCGTCGTCCAACCCCTACCTGTGCTTTGCCGCGCTGATGATGGCTGGCCTTGACGGCATCAAGAACAAGATCGACCCGGGCGAGGCGATGGACAAGAACCTGTACGACCTGCCGCCCGAAGAGCTGGCCGACATCCCGACCGTCTGCGGCTCGCTGCGCGAAGCCATCGACTGCCTCAAGGCCGATCACGAATTCCTGCTTGCGGGCGACGTGTTCACCAAGAGCCAGATCGAAGGCTACATCGACCTGAAGATGGAAGAGGTCGTCGCCTACGAGCACACGCCGCACCCGATCGAATACAAGATGTACTTCAGCTGCTGATCGCGGCCTGACATCGAAAGATCCCCCAGGGGCGCCCCATTCGGGTGACGCATTCCGTGTCGTGGGACACCGTTCGTAGGAAATGGCTTTAATAAGAATGGCCGCGATGAGAACGATCGCGGCCATTTTCTTGTGGCGAGAGACACGCACCTTACAAGATGGTGGGCTCTCGCAGGATCAGGTCCGACCCGCGGTCTTCTCCTCGTCGGACGACAAGTCGGTCGGAATTCCCAGAATCTCGGGAATCGGCACGACTTCCGGCTCTTGGATGCCGACTTCCGACTGGTCTGCTGGTTGGACTACGGCCTGGGCCACAGGATATTTCCACGACCGGTCCAGCTTGGCGCCCACCTTTGTGCCGGCATAGAGCCACGGTCGAAAGAGTACGCGGTAGAGATCAGGCGCATCTTCGCCTCCGCCCTTCCGGAGCTTGCGCGCATCCAGACCGTGACGCATCGCCGGCGTGCGCTTCCGCGGCGAGCGTCGGGCGCGCGGCGGTAGCTGGACAAACTCGTCTGTCCCCGGGATGCGGAGAGCGCGTGGCACCAGCTTACCTGCCTTCGCGAAGTCGTCGATTTCTTCGTATGGTGGCGTGTAGACCCTTGGCTCGAAGAAGTTGTAGTTGATCCGGAAGATGTTGATGATCGAGATCAGCATCGCCGGATTGAAGATCGCCCCCTGGACGTAGGAACCGCCGATCCGTGCGCCTCCGCTGCCAGCTCTATCCGCGAGGCTGAGGCGCTCGCGGAGCGAGTTCATGAAGGTGCTCGCCGGTTGCAGGGTCGCCTTGTAGACCCACGGCGCCAGCTCCCCGCGGACATCGGCATCGAGTGGGCCGTCGAACGGGATGTTCTTCACCTCCCGACGCAGATGTCGCGGCAGGATCGGGAATCCGACGACCTTGTCGAGCTCTCCGCTCGCTTGCGTCGGCGCGGACACCCAGAGTTTCGGAAAAACGGGAATCTGGTAGTTCGATCCGGGATACGGACGGGTGCCGCGCAGTGCAGGCGTCATATGATCCGCGATATAGGCCTCTGTGACAGTGCGGGCATCGGTCTCCGGGGAGAAGCGCCCGGCATACATGCCGTCGTTGTGGAACTGACGGCGGGCCTTCTTGTATGCCTTCACCTTTCCGAGCTTCTCCGGCTTCGTGGTCTTCTTCTTGAACTTCATCGCCAACCAGACGAAGCGGTCCGCCCGGATCTCCTCTTCGAATACATGCGGAATGATGTTCGGGAGGGTGGCTTCCAGCTCAGTCGTCAGGACAATCCGCCCCTTCGGTAGCATCTCCCTGAGAAGAACGAAGTGCGCGGCCTTCGTATAGAAGTCGTCGGTCGTCATTCCCTTGAAGGAGCCGCGTTCGGCATCGGTGTCCGCAGGGAATCCGAACCAGTCTTCGGCGATAACCCGGATGTCCTCCTTCATTCCGTTCACGCGGACGGCGAGATCGCTCCTGGCCTTGGCATCGGCCTTCGATTTTTTCGGCATCCGGCGCTGCGCCCGCACGCGAAAGGCCTCCAGTTCATTGACGCAAGCCGCGAAGAACTGTGGTTCATGCAGGCGTCCGGTTGGCCGCTGCCAAGAGAACTTCGGCGCAGATCCGAACTTGCTTCCGGGATAGCTCTGCAAAAGGTTCTTCGGACCTCCCTGCCCGTCGGTGTAGGTCTCGTTGAAGAAGTCGAGGGGCTTGACGCGTGGGTCGAAATCGACATCCATTCGATAGACATACCCGCTCTTCGCGTCCGCCGTGATGGCGCAGTTGAGTTGCGTGTTGCGCTGATCGGTCGCCGTCTCCCAGTTCACGGTGAGGACCATGTCGTCGTGGCTGAGGCAGTGCTCTACCCGCTGACCGCTTCGTTCGACCTTTTCCCGCCAACGGCGGAGCATCTCGCGCTCATAGGCGAGGAACACCTTCTCCAACCAAGCGATGCGATCGTAGATCCGGGAGAAGCCGATCGTCTTGCCGGTGGCGGCTGTGCCCAGCATGCGCTGCATGTCGGTGATGCCGGCGCTGTTCAACACCGCCCCGAGAATGCGCAGGTTGTCTGCGGTCGTCTTTTGCCCTGCGTGCGGCAACGAGATCGAGAACCGGGCGCCCTTTTTGCCTTTGCAGGGTTTGTGCAAGACTCGGACGGCCTTCGGTGTGGCCTTCTTCTTCGTGGCGTTGCCCTTACTGTCGCGGGTCCGCTGATGTGCGCCGTTCAGCGAGAACTCGTCCGGAGCGGCAAGGAAGCGGGTGCCACATGCGCCACAGCCGGGACCGTCCAGGATGCCGTTGTGATTGCGAAGGCGCGCAACCTCCTCGTCGAGATGCGTCGGCGATTTGATGGAGAAGGCGCTGTTGCAGACCTTTCCCTCGAAGGTATGCCCCTGACAACGCACCGTGCGCTGGTCAGCCCATACATGAGGGGAGCGGCGATACTGAAACGCGCAACTGACCCGCCGATGCTTCTTGTCGGCGCCCGAGAGCTTGTATGCGCCCGGGCCGTGCTTTGCGACAATGTCCAGCTGATCTGGCGTGAAGTCCGGGCGTTTTTCTTCCCAGGTGCTCCTTCGCTCCGCCGCATCCGTCAGTGGCTGCCCAAAGTTCCAGCAGTCCGGATTGGCGCAGGTGTTGAGATGATGCTTGCCCGCGCCCGGATAGAGCTGGGAGAGCTTGAAGTTGAAAGTCGCCAAACTTGCCATTCGGAACCTCGTCTTTCGCGGTTCCGCCTCGAGTCGTTTTTCCAACCAAAGAGCAGATTTTCCGCGGGTTTAGGGGTCTCACGATGCGGAAATCTCCGCTTGTTCTCTGGGGAGAACGGTCAAGCTTGCGGCACAAAGACATTGGCTCTATGTTCGGAAGCAGAAGGAAAAAGAGCCGAAAGCGCTCCATTTTCTGTCGGCACGGGACTGCCAGATGCGTGCGAGATTATTTTCGCGCACATCTTTCGCCTGATGCTGATCAGGCCTTGTTCAAAAATATAAGAATATCAATAGCCTGCCGCGTTTCCGCGACAGGCTTGGTTGTGGCTATGTCCCACGGGGCGGAATGCGTCACCATTCGGGCGCCCCATTTTCGTGGCACATTCGCAGCGCCGGCGCGCCTTCCCGCGTTTCCCTTTGACGCCCTGGGGCCGCGCGCTACGTCTGCGCAGATTGTTCAAAACCGGAGAACCCCGAATGCCCCGTTTCCTGTTCAAGGTCGCCGCCGCGGCCGTTGCCGCCAGCCTGATTGCCGGCACGTCCCAGGCAGCCGGGTGCGGCAACACCGCCGCCGGTTTCGATGCCTGGAAACAGGAATTCGCCGCCGAAGCGCAGCGCGCCGGGGTCGGGCAGCGCGGCATCCAAGCGCTGATGAACGCGCGCTATTCGACCGGCACGATCCGGGCCGACCGTTCGCAGAAGGGGGTGAAATACCCGCTTGATGAATTCATCCGCATCCGGCTGGGATCGGTCGATGGGTTCGCCGCAACGGGGCGCAAGCGCCGGGATGCGAACGCGGGCTTTTACAACGCCATCGAACAGCGCTACGGCGTGCCCGCGGGTATCCTGATCGCGATCCACGGCATGGAAACCGGGTTCGGCCGCAACATGGGATCGGTGCCCGTGGTGTCTTCGATTGCGACGGTGGCCTATGACTGCCGCCGCGCGTCGTTCTTCACGCCCCACGCCATCGCCGCGTTGCAGATGGTTGATCGCGGCATGCTGGCCCCCACGCAGAACGGCGCCTTTCATGGCGAAATGGGGCACACGCAGTTCCTGCCCGGCAACGCGCTGCGCTTCGGCGTCGATGGCAATGGCGACGGCCGGGTCGATTTCTACAACCAGTCCGACGCGCTTGCGTCGACCGCGAATTACCTGCGCCAGAAAGGGTGGCAGCCCGGTCAGCCCTACCAGCAGGGCAGCGCCAATTTCCGCGTCCTGAACGAATGGAACGCGGCGACGGTCTACCAGCAGGCCATTGCCCTGGTCGCGGCAAAGATCGACGGCTAAGGCCCGCCGCCCGCACAAGGTTAATTTCCCGTCAAGGCCGCAGGGCCGCCCAGCTTCGGCCCCAATCCCGTTGCAATCATGGTTAACGCCGCAGTTGCAACAGGATCGGGACACCGGGGATGACCACCGACCGCGATACGCTTTACGCCAGCATCCGCCTTGAAACGGGTAAGGGTTTCGACACGGCGCGCGCGCTTGAAGACGCGGCAACGGTGCTGCGCGACCTTGATACCGCCTCGGGCAATCCGGTTCGCCGCGCAAGAAGGCGCATCGCCGTGATGGCCGACCGCTTTGCCGTGTCCATCCGCCCTCCGCTGCCGCAGGACGGCGCGCCGCGCGCCCTGATCCGCGTCATCGCCCGCGACGGCGCAGCCGTGGATGACGCCACTGCCACCGCGATACTGGCCCGAACCGTCCAGCGCATCCTTGGCTGGACCACCGCGATCCGCATCGATTGGTGCGCCCCGGCAAGCTGCTTGCCGCCCGAAGGTTTCGCAGGCGCGCGCGCCGCCAAGCCAGCCCCCGGAACGGACGATCGCGACGAAGAACAGCGCCTGTCCGACAGCATCCGCGCCGCGCAGGAACAGGCCGAGATCATGATCGCGCAAGAGGCCGAATGGCGCGCAAGCCGCAACGTCGCCAGAACGGTCGAAGCCGCTGTCGACACGGTGCGCGAGACCGTGCGCGAACGGATCGTGGAACAGGCGCCCCCAGAGCGGCGCCTGTCGCTGGCAAGCTGGTTGATGACGGTGGTGATCGGGTCGATCCATGCGCCGATCGGGGTGATGCTTGGCATCATCGGGCTTGCGCGGGGGATGAATTTTCGCTCGGTGACGCGGGTGCTGACCGGCGTGGCGCTGTTCGCGGCCTGCCAGTCGCTGGGGCTGTTCGATCAGGTCACGCCGGCGTTGCTGCGCTAGGCGCGGCGACCCTTTCCCGCCTCGGCACGTAGGTGTGGATCGAAAAGACGGTGGCGCCTGTCACGGGCAGCCGGACGATGCACTGCCGCTCGCTGCGAAAGAACGGCGCCGCCTGCGGATCCGGGTGCGGCCCGGGCCTTGGGCGGGGTTGAAACAGCGCCGGATCATTCTGCCAAAGCCGGTTGAACCGCATGAGCGGGCGGTCGGGGCGCACCCCGTCAAACAGCCTTTGCACGCGCCGGGCGAGCACATCGTCGTATTCCGGAACGGGGGTGTGAATGGCGGTCAGCGGGCGAAGCATCTTCTGCGCCAGCGTCCAGCCCGAAGGGAAACACAGCACCGCGCCCGTCAGCAGATGCTCGTCGCCGCCCGGGGGTTTTTCCAGCAGGCACAGATCCTCTTGCACAAGGCGCCCTGCGGTTGCAAGCGGGTCGGCCCGGTCCAGCAGGACCGTCACGCCATCGGGGCGGATAACGCTGGCCTTATCAACGCTGTAGCCGGTGGGGAGCCAATCAAGAACCAGGCTTAGCAGTTCATCCGCCGCCGGGCGGGCCGCGTCGCTTAGCGCGTGAACCTCGGCGCGCCGTGACCGGATCAGCCGGTCGCGTTCGTCCTTCTGCGCGGCGTGGGCGTCATCCACCTGCACCCAGTCCGCCATCTGCAACGGGGCAACGTTCGGCAGCGGCCGCGTTTCGGTCAGATCGAAGGGAAGCGTATCTTGCAGGATCATCGCCCATCGCTAACGCGCCGCCGGCCCGCGATCAACGCCGCACAAACGCAAAGCGGCGCGGGAAATCCCCGCGCCGCCCTGCATGATCGTTCAAGAGGCGTCAGCCGCGGGCGCGGCCCACCAGCTTCCACGCGGCGGGCAGCAGCAGGGCCGCCATCGCCAGCTTGAGCGCGTCACCGACCAGGAACGGGGTCAGGCCCCACTGCAGGATCGGCTTGTCCCAGCCGTAAAGCATGCCCAGCCAGATCAGGCCCGGCACGTAGATCAGCGCGTTGCCCAGCACCATCGCGACGGCCATCTTGGGGGCCGAACGGTCCCAGCCCATGCGCGCAAGGGTCCCGATGGCAAGTACGGCCAGCACCCAGCCGACCAGGTAGCCGCCGGTGCCGCCCATCATGTAGGACAGCCCGTTCAGTTCCGCCGTGGTCCCGGCGAAGACGTCAAAGCCAAGCGCCCCGATCACCATGTAGCCAAGGATCGTCACCAGCCCCAGGCGCGCGCCATAGGCGGCCCCCATGGTAAGCACCGCGAAGGTGCCCATCGTGACCGGCACGGGCCACATCGGCACCTTGATCTGCGCGGCGACTGCCAGCACCGCGATCCCCACGATCACGAGCACCGCCTGTTTCGCGCGCAGCCCGGCGCCTTGCGTGGCGCCGAATGTGTCGACCAGGACCGACCGTTTCTGTGCGATGGTCATTGGGAGTTCCCCCTTGTTGCATCAACTGTTCGCATAGGTTCTGCACCAGCTTCCCCCCCATCGCAAGCGATCAGGCGCCGGGCGCCTCTGTATAATTTGCAAACACGCGCTTTGCAGGGGTTAAGGCGCGCCCGCGCCACCCCCCCAGCGCCAGCACCGGCGGGATACATGGAACCAATGGCGCCCGGGCTTCGTTGGAATGGTGAACATTAACGCATCACGGAGGCCATGACCTTGGACCTTATCCGCATCATCGCCGCCATTATCCTGCCGCCCCTCGGCGTGTTCCTTCAGGTCGGGCTGGGCAAGCATTTCTGGCTGAACATTCTTCTGACCCTTCTGGGCTACATCCCCGGGATCGTCCACGCGATCTGGATCATCGCCCGCGAACCGCAGCGCGTGTGACGGGGCATGCCGCAAGAGGATCTTCTTCGCAAAGTCGAACAGGTCGAGCGGGTGGCGCGGTCGATGGATCGCGCCTTTCGCCTACCCTTCACGCGCATCCGATTGGGCTGGGATTCGATCATCGGGCTTGTGCCGGGCGTCGGTGACACGCTGGCGCTCGCCCCGGCGTTCTGGATCGTGGCGCAAGCGCATCAGGCGGGTGTGCCGAAACATACGATCGGCAAGATGGGCGTGAACATCGGGATCGACTGGCTGGTCGGGCTTGTCCCGCTTGTGGGCGATCTTCTGGATGTGGGCTACAAGGCCAACACCAAGAACGCAGCCCTCATGCGCAGCTGGGCCGAGGCCAAGGGGCGCACGACGCGCACCGCCGGTTTCGCCCCCGCATCGCACCCCCGCGTCAGCTAGGCGCGCCCCCCCAAAAAAATGCAAATGGCCGCGATGGAACCCATCGCGGCCATTGTCATGTCAAACCGCCCCGCCCCGAACGGCGCAGGCGCATCCGGCCTTAGCCGACCAGTTCGAGGCCCGAGAAGTAATAGGCGATCTCGGCCGCGGCGGTTTCCGGAGCGTCCGACCCGTGGACCGAGTTTTCACCGACGGATTCGGCGAATTCGGCGCGAATCGTGCCCTCGGCCGCATCGGCGGGGTTGGTCGCGCCCATGACTTCACGGTTCTTCGCGATGGCGCCTTCGCCTTCGAGAACCTGAACCACCACCGGCTCGGAGGCCATGAATTCGCACAGCTCGTCGTAGAAGGGACGCGCGGCGTGAACCTT
>CAXICP010000110.1:0-8769 GCA_964022595.1 uncultured Salipiger sp. | reverse complement strand
CCGAGACCGAAGGCAAGCGCAATCGCGCCGCCGAGGTGCGCCGCAAGCTGCGCCGCCAGTTCTCGGATGAATTGCAAAAGGCGGCCGAGGGACCACATTCCTGACCTATACCCCGACCAAAGTCTGAGCCGTTCACAGAATATAAGACTCGCGCGATGTGGAACGGTTGCGGCACTGTGGTGTTGGGAATAGGAGCCCACTTTATCAAGGAGGAACTCGAATGGCCTGGACGAAACCCGTTATCCGCGAGATCGAATGCGGCATGGAAATCAACATGTACGGCCCCGAACACGACGACGGCGTGCTGTTCTGATATTTGCCGCGCGCGGGAGGTTCACCCATGACAATCCGCGCGCGCATTCTGGGGGCGGCGGCCGGTGGCGGCCTGCCCCAATGGAATTGCGGCTGCCCCAACTGCAATGCCGCGCGCGCCGGTGACATTCCGGCGCAGACGCAAAGTTCGCTGGCGGTGTCCGCCAATGGCACGGACTGGGCGATCCTGAACGCCTCTCCCGACATTCGCACGCAGATGGCCGCGACGCCCGAACTGCACCCCACGGGCCTGCGCGACATGCCGCTGGCCTCGGTGCTGGTGACCAACGGCGATATCGACCATGTGGCGGGGTTGCTGACCTTGCGCGAAATGCAGCCCTTTACCCTGTTCGCGACCCCCGGAATCCACCAGGTGCTGGGCGACAACCCGATGTTTTCGGCGCTGAACGCATCGGTCGTGACCCGGTCGGCGATCGCGCTGGATGTGCCCTTTGACCTTGCGCCGGGGCTGACGGCCACGCTGTTCGCCGTGCCCGGCAAGGTGCCGCTGTACATGGAAGGCGACGAGGTGCAGACCGATCTTGTCGGCGATCAGACCGTCGGCGTGCTGCTGCAGGCGGGCGGCAGCCGCGCCTATTACATCCCCGGATGCGCCCTGCTGCCCGCCGATCTGCGCGCCCGGCTGGACGGCGCCGACCTTGTGTTCTTTGACGGCACGCTGTGGCGCGACGATGAAATGGTGCGCGCCGGGCTGGGGTCCAAGACCGGCAAGCGCATGGGCCATATGTCCATGTCCGGCCCCGGCGGATCGATCGCCGCGTTTGACGGGCTGGACCTGGGGCATAAGATCTATGTCCACATGAACAACACCAACCCGGTGCTGCGCCCCGATTCGCCCGAACGCCGGACGGCCGAAGCGGCGGGCTGGACCATCGGATGCGACGGGATGGAGGTAACGCCATGACCCAGGCCCCGGCCCAATCCCCGGCCCAGTCCCCCGAGGATTTCGAAGCCCGCCTGCGCCAGATCGGCGCCGAACGCTACCACGACAAGCACCCCTTTCATCACCGTCTGCACGGCGGGCACTGCACCCCGGACGAGGTGCGCGCCTGGGTCATCAACCGTTACTATTACCAGCATTCCATCCCCATCAAGGACGCGGCGTTCATGTCCCGCGTCGAAGATCCGGACCTGCGCCGCATCTGGCGTTCGCGCATCGAAGATCACGACGGCACCGCCGAGAACGAAGGCGGCATCCGCCGCTGGCTGCGCCTTGCCGACGCGGTGGGGCTGGACCGCGACTATGTGGCCTCGCGCGCCGGGGTGCTGCCCGCCACCCGCTTTGCGGTGGATGCCTATGTGCGCTATGTGCGCGACATGCCGCTGTTGCAGGCGGTCGCCGCGTCGCTGACCGAACTGTTCGCCCCCGCGATCCACGCCAACCGCATCGAAGGTCTGCTGGCCCATTACGATTTCGCAGACGACAGCGCGCTAAGCTATTTCCGCAACCGCCTGAACGAGGCGCCCAAGGACGTGGCCTTTGGCCTGCAATGGGTGCTGGACCACGCCGACACGCTGGACAAACCGGACATGGCCGCCGCCGCGCTGACCTTCAAGACCGAAGTGCTGTGGGCCCAGCTTGACGCGCTTTGGGGCGCCTACGTGGAAAACCGCATCCCGCCCGGCGCGTGGCAGCCGCATCAGGGGCTTGCCGCCGCGAAAGCCGCGTGATGGACCCCGCCGACATCCCGTCGCTGCCCCGTGGCGTGCGCGTGCAGCGCGACACGGTGCGCGAAACATGGGTGCTGCTGGCGCCCGAACGCACCGTGACGCTGGACGACATCGCCCACGCCATCCTGTCCGAGGTGGACGGCAAGGCCAGTTTCGGGGCCATCACCGCGCGGCTTGCGGCGCGCTACCAGGCGCCCGAAGATCAGATCGCCAAAGACGCCGCCGGCTTCCTGGGGGCGCTGCGCGACCGCCGCTTCCTGGATGTGGCCTGACCCGCCGCCGCCCCGCCAGACGCCCGGCAGATTGCTGCCCGGCACCACAAGAAAGGCATAGCCATGACCGCGCCACGCCCTCCGATCGCGATGCTGGCCGAACTGACGCACCGCTGCCCGCTCGCCTGTCCCTATTGTTCCAACCCGGTGGATCTTGCCCGGCAGGATGCCGAACTGGACACCGCCGACTGGGTCCGCGTCTTTGACGAGGCCGCCCGCATCGGCGTTTTGCAACTGCACCTGTCGGGGGGCGAACCCGCCACCCGGCGCGACCTTGAAACGCTGGTCAAGGCGGCGCGCGACGCGGGGCTTTACACCAACCTCATCACCTCGGGGATCGGGCTGACGCAAAAGCGGCTGGCGGCGCTGGATGCCGCCGGGCTGGACCACATCCAGCTTAGCCTGCAGGGCACCACCCCCGAAATGGCCGACGAGATCGGCGGCTATCGCGGCGGCTTTGCGCGCAAGATGCAGGTGGCCGAATGGATCGGCGCCATCGGTTTTCCGCTGACGCTGAACGCGGTGCTGCACCGGCGCAACCTGCACCAGCTGCCCCGCGCCATCGAGATGGCGGTCGAGATGGGCGCGCGCCGGATCGAAGTCGCCACCGTGCAGTTCCACGGCTGGGCGCTCAGGAACCGCGATGCGCTGATGCCCACCCGCGAACAGGCGGCCGAGGCAACGCGGATCGTGCAAGAGGCGCGCCTTGCGCTCAAGGGCAGGCTGGTGATCGACTACGTGCCGGCCGATTACCATTCCGATTACCCCAAGCGCTGCATGGGCGGATGGGGGTCCACCGGGCTGAACATCGCGCCGGACGGGGCGGTGCTGCCCTGCCACGCGGCGCAGACCATCCCGCACCTGACCTTTGACAACGTGCGCAACCGCTCGCTGGGCGAGATCTGGCAGAACGATCCGGCCTTCAACGCCTATCGCGGCACCGACTGGATGCCCGAACCTTGCGCGTCCTGCGATCGCAAGACGGTGGATTTCGGCGGCTGCCGCTGCCAGGCGATGGCCCTTGCGGGGGATGCGGCGGCGACGGACCCGGTCTGCGTGAAATCCCCGCTTCACGGCATCCTTCAGGCACGCGCCGATGCCCATGCCGCCGCCGAGGCGCCGCTTGTCTATCGCGCCGCGCCTGGAAAGGTCACGGCGGAACCGGCCGAATAGGGGCGGTGCGGCTGCGCCAGGGGTCAGGAATCGCGCGACGGCAGCGGGCGGGTCAGGACGTATAGCGCGGCGCCGCCCATGGCCACGCCCTGGAACAGCAGCGCCTGCCAGGGCAGACCCAGCGCAAGGCTTATGGCGAACACCCCGCCCATGCTGCCCACCGCCAGGGTGCGGGCGCGGGCCGAAATCGCGCCCTCGGCCTGCCAGTCGGTGATCATCGGGCCAAAGACCCGGTTGCGCAGCAGCCAGGCGTGCATGCGGTCCGATCCGCGCGCGTAGCAAAAGGCCGCCAGCAGCACGAAGGGCGTGGTCGGCAGCACCGGCAACGCGATCCCCAGCACCCCCAGCCCCAGCGCGAGCGATCCGCAGATGATCCAGAAGATACGCAAGAAGCCTCCGACCGGGCGCGCATCGCCCGCGCGCACCCTAGCGCCGGGCCGCCCCCGGGGAAAGACCCCGCGCGCGCCCGTCATGCGGCGATGCGCACGGGCGTGCCCTTGTAGGCCGGCGTGCCCGAGTTCTTTTCGTGATAGCTTAGCGGAACCAGCGGGTTAAGCTCGGGGTAATAGCCCGCGACGCAGCCCGCGGGCAGATCATAGGCGGTGACGGTCAGCCCTTCGACCCGCCGCTTGATGCCATCGTCCACCAGCGTTTCCAGCGCGACGTTCTGGCCTTCGACCAGCCCCAGCCGCCGCATTTCGCCGCGATTGATCAGCACCAGCATCCGGCTGCCCTTGAGCCCCCGCAGCCGGTCGGAAAAGCCGTAGATGGTGGTGTTGAACTGATCGTTCGACCGCAGCGTGATCAGCGTCATGCCCGCCTTCCCCGGGGCCTGCCCCAGCGCCGACAGCACCGTGGGCGCGGTGAACCGGGCCTTGCCGCTTTCGGTCTTCCAGACGCGATCGCGCGCGGGGTTGCCGCGATAGAAGCCGCCCGGCTGCATCAGACGCTGGTTGAAATCGGCGAAATCATCGGGAAAGCTGCGTTCGATCAGATCGCGCACAAGGTCGTAATTCGCCGTCCACTCGCGCCATTTCAGCGCCGGGTTCGCCGGCAGCGTCGCCTCGGCCATGCCCGCCACGATGGCCAGCTCGGACCGCACGCGATCCGACGGCGGTTCCGCCTGCCCAAGCGAGCCGTAAATGTGGCTGAACGTGTCTTCCATCGACACCGCCTGCGCCCCGCCCGCCTGCACGTCGCGATCCGAACGCCCAAGGCAGGGCAGGATATAGGCGATCTGTCCCGGCACCAGATGCGAGCGGTTGAGCTTGGTCGCCACATGCACCGTCAGGCGCAGCCCGGGCCAGGCCTTTTCCATGCGCTCGCGGTCGGGCAGCGCGCGCACAAGGTTGCCCCCAAGCTGCACCATGGCGCGCACCGACCCGTCCAGAATGCCGTCGCAGGCCCGCACCGCGTTCAGCCCCTCGCGCGTGGGGGCGTCGATGTCGAACAGCTCGCGCAGCTTGTCGGCGGGCATGTGCGCCGATTTCTCGCCCACGCCGACGGTGCGCTGGCCCTGCACGTTGGAATGGCCCCGCACCGGGGAAATCCCCGCGCCCAGCTTGCCGATATTGCCCCGCATCAACAGCAGGTTGCACAGCATCCCAAGGTTCAGCCAGCCGTTCACATGCTGCGTCAGCCCCATGCCGTAGATGCCGATGGCGCGCTCGGCCGACAGGTAGACCCCTGCCGCCTCTTCGATCATCGCGCGGCTCAGCCCGGATTCGGTTTCGATGTCGCCCCAGCTGACGGCGCGCACCGCATCGGCCATGGCATCGAAGCCCTCGGTGTGCTCGGCGATGAACGCGCGGTCCAGCACCGTGCCGGGGGCGGCGTCTTCGGCGGCAAGCACGCATTTGACCAGCCCCGCCATCACCGCGATGTCGCCGCCCGGCTTCACCTGATAGTAGTGCTGCGAAATCCGCGTGGCCTTGCCCACCGTCATCTGCGCCGGGCTTTGCGGGTCGGCAAAGTCGATCAGCCCGCGTTCGCGCACCGGGTTGAAGGTGACGATCCGGCAGCCGCGATCCACCGCCGCCTTGAGCGTGTGCAAAAAGCGCGGCGAATTCGACCCGGTGTTCTGCCCGAAAAAGAAGATCGTGTCGCAATGGTCGAAATCTTCCAGCGTGCAGGTGCCCACCGGGGTGCCGATGAAGCTTTGCAGGTTCACGCTGGTGGTTTCGTGGCACAGGTTCGAACTTTGCGGCAGGTTCTGATGCCCCATGGCGCGCGCGAACAGCGCGTAAAGATACGATGCTTCCAGCCCCGCGTGGCCCGAAGCGTAGAACACCGCCTGTTCGGGTTTCATGGCGCGCAGCTCGGCGCCGATCTCGTCAAAGGCGGCCTGCCATGTCACCGGCACGTAGCGGTCCTGCCCCGCATCATAGCGCATCGGTTCCGTCAGGCGCCCGGCGCTTTCCAGATCGTGGTCGTGCCAGTCCTTCAGCGCGCCGACCGTGTGGCGGGCAAAGAAATCGCCGCCCACGCGGCGCCGGTCCAGTTCCCAAAGCGTGGCCTTGGCGCCGTTTTCGCAAAATTCAAAGGTGGCGGGCCTGGCCGGCTTGGCCCAGGCGCAGGATGAACACATTGCGCCGCCGACCTTGTTCAGCTCGCCCAGGATGCGCAGCGCCACCGCCGAGGGACGCGCCGCGCCGGTGATCCGGGCGATGCCCTTAAGCGAACCCCAGCCGCCGGACGGAGCACCGTCAAAAGGGGTGTCCGGATCCTGTTGCGTGGCAAGATGGGGCGTTTCGGTCATGTGGGGAAATCCTCGGGTGGGGCGGCCTGAGGTCCCAACGCGCGCCAGTTCCCGGGGGTTCCCCGCGCGGCGGCGTCAGTAGCCCGCGAGCCTTGCCTCTGCCCGCGTCACCGTGCCCGAGGTGTCCGTCATCGTCGCCGCCACCCGGCCCGTGCGCGCCGGCACCGACAGGGTGACGCGCGGGTTTTCCGACAGCGATATGCTGCCCGTCATGGTGGCATATCCGCGCCCGTCGGTGTCGATGGCAAGGGTGCGCACGTAGCGCATGGGGATGAACAGCAGGCTGATCTGGTCCATCTGCATGCCTGAATGCGACGGGTGCGACACCGCCACGTCAAGGCTGCGCAGGCGGTGTTCGGGCGGCGCAAGCCGGTCCGTCGGCAGGTCCAGCGTGCCAAGCGTGATGGCGCCCAGCGTGGCCAGCGCCTTGTCCGGGTCGGTGCCCGGCGGCGCCGAACACGCCCCCTGCCCCGAGGTC
This sequence comes from uncultured Salipiger sp., assembly GCA_964022595.1. Taxonomy (GTDB): domain Bacteria; phylum Pseudomonadota; class Alphaproteobacteria; order Rhodobacterales; family Rhodobacteraceae; genus Salipiger. The sequence continues at coordinate 2,084 of CAXICP010000110.1, read as the reverse complement.
TTGACGTGGCCTTCGGTCACGAACAGCCGCCCATCGGTGGCTTGCGCCACAAGATGCACCGGGGTCGGTCCGTTGATCCGCATCGTGGCGTCGAACACGAACCGCGCCTGCGGCTGCGCAAGGTCAAAGACCGCCGACACCGGCATCGGGTTTTCATCCAGCACCAGCGTCACCTTGGAAATCAGCGCGCCCTCGGGGGCGGCGATGCGGGCCGCGATCCGTGTGCGCGCATCGTCCCCGGTGCGATAGGGCGCATCCAGCGCGATCACCCCGGCGCCGTCCAGCATGGGGCGGGTGCCGTATAGCTGCGCCCTTATCCCGTCCCAGCTTTCGCCGGCAGGCAGCGCGCCGGGCAGCATCAGCGCCAGCAGCAGGGCAATGGCGCGCAGGGCCGTCATCGCCCCGTGTCCAGCACGAAGGCCCCAAAGGCGCGCGGGCCGTCGGCGGTGTCGATCTGCGCCACGGTCTGCAGGCTGGCCGCGTCGATCAGGTGCAGCGTGTTGTCGAACCAGTTGGCCACCGCGATCTGCCCGTCGGACGTGGCGGCGATGCCTTCGGGATATTCCCCCGCCGGCAGGGTGGCGACCGCGCTCAGATCATCCAGCGAGATCACGCTAAGCGTGCCCGCGTATTGATTAGTGACAAAGGCGCGCCCGGCGGCAAAGGCGACGCCATAGGGGTGATCCTGAACCGGCACCGTGGCGATCACCTCGCCCGAGGCGGGGTCGATGACGGTCACGTCGTTGCTGCCCACGTTGCCCACGAACAGCCGCCCGTCCGGCGCAAAGCCCAGGCCAAAGGGGCGGGAGCCGACCGCCACCGCATGCACCCGCGCCAGCGTCTGCGCATCGAACAGGCTGACGCGGTCGGCGTCGCGCTCGGCGATGGCAAGCCAGGCGCCATCCGCCGACAGGGCCAGCCCCGAGGGCGCGGCCCGGGTCGTCAGTTCTCCGGTGAGTGCAAGCGTGTCGGCGTCAAGCACCCAGGCGCGGGCGTTGTACCAGTCGGAAACGAAGACCCGCCCGCGCCCCGCGTCCAGCGCGATGCCGATGGGCCCGCCATCCAGCGCGCGCGCGGCCCCCAGCGCACCGGAAAGCGACCAGCGCCGCACCGTCTTGTCATCGGGCGACACCGTATAGACGGCGCCCGGGCCTGCGGCGACCCCGGCGGGCTTGCCCGGCACGTCCCAGCGGGCGATTTCCGCCCTTGCGGCAGTGTCGACGACGCTAAGCGCGTCGCCGTTCTGGCAGGTGACAAAGGCCAGGTCGGCGGCTGCCGGCACGCCCGCCGTCAGGGCCAGCGCCGCCGCCAGCCCCCCTGCCAGCCGCAGCGCGTCACGAGCCGGGGGCACCGAACCGCTCGACCAGCGCATCCAGCCCCGCCTCGTACACGGCGGTGACCGCCGCGATGGCGGCTTCGTCGTTCAGGTCCTCGGGCGGGTCGTTGTTGGGATAGCCGCGATAGAAGGCCCCGCGCCATTCCACCAGCGATCCGCCCCCCTCGCGCGGTTTCACCGTCAGGTGCGAGCTGTAATTGGTCACCGGCAGCACCTCGACCGCGACGTCGGTGATGCGGTAGCTGTAGGTCATCTTGTCGGCGTCGTACTTGTACAGCACCTCTGCGATGACCGGCCCGTCGGCGCCCGCCTCGCTCAGGTGCAGCACGCGCGTGGCGTCGATGTCATTGCCCCCCGCGCCGGTCTGCGACACCACCGCCGGGTGCCACGTCAGATCCTGGAAATCGCCGATGGCGGCCCAGACCTCGGCCGGATCGGCGGCGACCTCGGCGGTGACGGTGATCTTCTGCCGCGACGGGCCATGCGCCAGCGCGATCCCCGGCAGCAGCGCCAGCGCCGCCCCCGTCACCAGGCCCGTGGCCAGAAATGTACGTCTGTTCATTCTTCCTCCTCCTTGAAGAACGCGGTGCGCAGGATGTAATCCATCCCGCGCCGCCAGCTTTCGTCCGTGTTGCTGCGAATATCGACGACGCGGCCCTTCACCATCGTGCCGGTGGCGGCGTCGCGCATCTGAAGGTTCATCGACAGGATCAGGTTCGACACCTTCTGCACCTCCGACACCACGGTG
>CAXICP010000109.1:0-8806 GCA_964022595.1 uncultured Salipiger sp. | reverse complement strand
GCTGACCCGCGTCGATTCCACGTCCGGCAAGTGGCTTGCCGGGTCGGGTCACATGATCTGGATCGGCGATCGCACCCGTCAGCCCGACGGCGCGCATGTGGAATTCGCGCGCGGCGTGATGAACCCGATCGGCCTGAAATGCGGCCCCTCGATGACCCCCGAGGACCTCAAGGTGCTGATGGCAAAGCTGAACCCGCAGAACGATCCGGGCCGGCTGACGCTGATCACCCGGTTCGGTGCGGGCAAGGTGGCCGAGCATCTGCCGCGCCTGATCGACACCGTGCGCAGCGAAGGCGCCAACGTGCTGTGGGTGTGCGATCCGATGCATGGCAACACGATCAAGTCGGCATCGGGCTACAAGACCCGGCCCTTTGAACGCGTGCTGTCCGAGGTGCGCGAATTCTTCGCAGTGCACAAGGAACAGGGCACCATCCCCGGCGGCGTGCATTTCGAGATGACCGGCCAGGACGTGACCGAATGCACCGGCGGCGTGTTCGCCGTTTCGGATGAAAACCTCAGCGATCGCTACCACACGGCCTGCGATCCGCGCCTGAACGCGTCTCAGTCGCTGGAACTGGCGTTCCTTGTCGCCGAAGAGCTGACGCAGCTGGGCCAACGTTCGGCGGATGTCGCGGCGGGCTGATCGCGGTCGGGTTGAACAGGTTGAACGGCGCCTCGCTACGGGGCGCCGTTTTTCGTTTGGGGAACCGGACGGGCGCGGCCGCGTAGTACCCAAAGGATCAACCACGCCAAGGGGCGCATTGATGGGCCGAATTCGCATGAAAACCAAGCTGGGCGTCGCGATCGCCGCCGGGGCGATCATCGCCAACCACGCAGGGGCTGCCCCTGACCTGTTCCGGACATTGCCGCAAGAGGCTCGGGATTTGTCGCAGCTGAAGTGGGAAAAGCGGCCCGTGCTGTTGTTCGCGCCAACGCCACAAGATCCGGCTTACAATCGCCAGATTGATCTTTTTGCCGCAGCAGAAGACGCGCTTGCCGAACGCGACATCGTGGTGCTGAGCGATACGGATGCCAAAGCGCCATCGCATCTACGGCAGGGTTTTCAGCCGGGCGGTTTCAAGCTGGTTCTGGTGGGCAAGGACGGCGGGGTCAAACTTGAACGGGACGGGGTGGTGACCCCTGACGAGCTTTTCGCGATCATCGACCGCATGCCCATGCGGCGCCGTGAAATGGCTGACTGACTACGCCATCGCGCCGCAAAAAGGGGCGGACGAAAGCCCGCCCCCTACAGGATTTTCCGGATCAGGCGATCTCGGGTTCTTTGGCCGATTTTCGGCCGAAATCCTCGGGGGACAGAAGGGCAAGCTGCTCTTCGGCCCAGTGGCGTGTGTCGCGCTTTTCGACCGAGCCGCGCAGCAATTGCATCCGGGCGCGCCGCTCGTCTTCGGGCATGTCAAGCGCAAGGTCGATGGCAAAATCCATCGCGCGGCTGGAAAACGGGTTGGTCAGCACAGCTGCGCCCATCTCGACCGCAGCCCCGGCGAATTCCGACAGGACAAGCACACCGTCGCCATCGTTGCGTGCGGCGACGTATTCCTTGCACACAAGGTTCATGCCGTCCGCAAGCGGCGTGATCCAGGCCACGTCGGCAACCTGGTACCAGGCGACGAGTTCTTCGAACGGAACCGCCCGGCTGATCAGTGCCACAGGCTGGAAGGTGAAGCTGCCAAAGCGGCCATTGATCCGCCCGGCGATTTCCTCAAGCTCTTTCTGGATCGGCTCGTAGACGGTCATATTGCGGTTTGCGGGTACCGAAACATGCAGCAGCCGCACCGTTCCGCGCAGTTCGGGGCGGCGTTCCAGCAGGCGTTCAAAGGCCAGAAGCTGATCGGCGCCGCCCTTGGTGTAATCGGTGCGCCCGACCGACAGCAGGATGCGGCTGTCGCCGATTTCATTGCGGAAGCGACTGGCAAGTTCGGCGGTCTTTTCCGAATCCGCAAGCGTCTTGATGTAATCCACGTCCACGCCGACAGGGGTGACGCCCAGTTGGACCACCCGGTCGTCGGTGTGGATTTCCGTCGGCACGGTGCGATCCGACAGGGCCGAGCCCTCGGCGATCAGGTCGGATTCCACCTTCACCCGGGGAATGGCGCCCACGTCTTCAAGCGAGCGCACGCAGCTGACGAAGTTGGACGCGTAGCGCGGGATATGAAAGCCCACCACATCGCAGGACAGGAGCGAGCCGATGATCTCGGCCCGCCAGGGAAGGACGTTGAACATGTCCGCCGCCGGGAAGGGCGTGTGGTGATAGAACGAGATCCGAACATCGGGGCGCATCTGCCGCAGGTATCCGGGGACCAGCCACAGGTTGTAATCGTGAACCCAGACCGACGCGCCGGGGGCGGCCTCGGCGGCGGCGGCTTCGGCGAAGGCCCAGTTCACTTCCTTGAATGTCGCCCAGTCCACCGGGTCGTAGTTGTATTTTTCCTTGAAGCCGTGAAGGATGGGCCAGAAGGCTTCTTTCGAGGTGACGTGGTAAAAGCTTTTCACCTGCGCGCCGGTCAGGGGAAGGCGATACACGGTGTATTTGCCGAATCTGTCCTCGATATTAATGACGCGGTCGAAGCCGGGGTTCGATGTATCCTCGGCCTCTTTCCAGGCGACCCAAGCCGCATTGTCGACCTTGCCGAAGAAGCTTTTCAGCGTCGGAACAATGCCATTGGGGCTTTTGTTGTTGCGATACTCGACCTTTCCGTCCACCTCGACTTCGTCGTAGGGCTGGCGGTGATACACGATGACCAGTTCGCTGGGCATGGTTTACGCTCCTTCCGGAAGGGGGTGCAGGTTGAAGGCCTCGACAGCCTCGAGAATGCCGGCCGCGCCGATGGCTTCGGCGGTATGGACCTGCGGCAGGCCCGAAACCTCGTTCAGCAGCGCCTGCTCGGACCCGCCGACCGCGACGGCCTGAAGGCCGCATTTCAGCATGGACAGATCGTTGAGCGTATCCCCGGCGGCAAGAACGCGCCCTTCTTCGATGCCAAGGTGGGTGACCAGACGGCGCAGCGACGGCCCCTTCGAGATGCCGCGCGGAAGAACGTCGAAATAGCGGTTGTCGGAGACAAGCGGGTCGTGCCCAAGGTCGCGAACCTTGTCATGGGCGCTGGCATCGAAGCGCGACGCATCCAGATCATAGCTCACCCGGTAGCGGAAATCGGTGGGTTGCAGCGTCAGGCCCGGATGGCCTTCGAGAGCGGCGCGCACGGTGTCGCCCGCGTCGCCCCAGGTTTCCGCGATCTCGACCTCGAGCGGCTCGATGGGGTGGATCGCGCCGTCGATCACCTGTGCGATCGTGGTGCCCACGTCTCCGACCACGAACTCGGGCCAGGGAACGCCGGCGTCGCAAAGCTCGGCGATGAACTTGGGGTCGCGCCCGGTGACGAAGACGAGGCCGATGGTTTCCCGGTTGGCTTCGATCCAGTCGTAAAGCCGCGCGCGATCCTCTTCCGAGCCGCCAAGGAAAGTGCCATCCAGATCGGTCGCCAGTACGAAACGGCAGCCGGCGATGTCGCGTCCGTGGGCGTGTTGGTCAAAGCTCATGCGGGGTCTCCCTCGTGGGGGTGAAGCGTTATGTCAAGCGCGCGCGGCTCGCCCTCGATGGGGCGGGACCAGAGCGCCTGGAAGGTTTCGGCAAGCGGCGCGCCTTCGTGAAGAATGGCGTGCACCGCTTCGCAGATGGGCATTTCCACGCCGACGCGGCGGGCCAGGTCGACAACCGAAATGGCGTTCACCTCGCCTTCGACCACCGTGGGTTTGCCATCAAAGCAAAGCTCGCGCGGGATGCCCTTGCCCAGCTGGGTGCCAAGCGACATGTTGCGCGACGTCGAAGAAGAACAGGTCAGCGTCAGATCGCCCGCGCCGGCAAGACCGGTGACGGTTTCGCGTTTCCCGCCAAGCGCTTCTGCAAGGACCTTCATCTCGTCCATGCCGCGGGTGATCAGCGCGGCGCGCGTGTTTTCCGCAAAGCCCGCGCCGGTCATCATGCCGCAGGCGATGGCGATCACGTTCTTGACCGCGCCGCCAACTTCGACGCCGACAATGTCGTCAGAGACATAAGGGCGAAACGCCTGCGTCTGCATGGTAAGCGCCAGTCGCGCGGCCGGGGCGTTTTCCGGGGCGATGCGATCGTGATGGCCAAAGGGAAAGGCGACGGTCGCGGCGGTCGGGTGCCCAAGCGCGGTTTCATGCGCAAAGGTCGGACCGGACAGCGCGCCGACCGGATGGCCGGGCAGTTCTTCTTCCACCACGTGGCTGAGAAGGTAGCCGGTCCCACGCTCGATCCCCTTGCAGCACAGCGCGATAGGGATGCCTTCGGGAAGATGCGGGCGCATGGCCCGCGTCATTTCGCGCAGCGTGTGCGACGGCGTCGCCAGAAGCACGGCCTCTGCGCCGCGAAGCGCCTCGGCCAGATCAGAGGTCGCGCTCAGTCGGTTGGGAAGGTCGATGCCGGGAAGATGGTCGGGGTTCTGCCGCGTCCGGGTGATGGCCTGAGCCAGCGCTTCGCGGCGCCCCCAAAGAACGGCATCGCGCCCGGCGGTGGCCGCAACGGCGGCAAGCGCGGTGCCCCAGCTGCCCATGCCGATGACGGCGATGCGGGTGTAAGGTTGGGCGCGTTTCGGCAGGTTGGCGCCGTTCCGCGAGGTCGGGGTGTTCAATCTATGTCCGTCCATAATGATGTGCCGGCGCAAGTTTGCGAAGCGCGGGCCGATTGGCTCACTCCATGTTGTCTCGGATGTCCAACGCATGACGGGGCAATCGGTTCCGTGCAACCGGCGAAGGCTGCCTTTTACCAAGCTGCGCCATTGCCGCGCATAAGATGCCACGAAAATAGGCGAAAATTCGTGCCGAACGGCGCGTTTGGCAGCACCGACAAGTCAATTCCGACGTATTCCCACGACTTTTTTACCATACGTCAAGGAATATCCGCGAAGCCCCTGAAAACTTGGCCTTTCGTAAAAATTTGCAATTTCAGCACCTTGGCGATGGAACCGGGATCGGGGTGGGGGCGTTCTTTTGACACGTGCCTGAAAGGGCATACACTCTTACGCAATTGCCGCGATGCGGCATGCGCCGCCTTCACTGGCAACCACCGATAAGGAGATCCAGTCGTGACCACCCCCAGCCCCTTGGCTCGCCAGAAAGTACGCACCGCGATTTTCCCGGTTGCCGGACTTGGAACCCGTTTCCTGCCGGCGACCAAGGCAACGCCGAAAGAGCTGCTGCCCGTGCTGGACAAGCCGCTTCTTCAGTTCGCGATGGATGAGGCCCGAGAGGCCGGGATCGAACGTATGATCTTTGTCTCGCACCCGTCGAAAAGCGCCATCGAACGCTACGTGCACCAGGATGACGAACTGTGCGATACGCTGCGTTCGAAAGGCAAGCATGGCATCGCCGACCGTCTTGACAGCGACGCCATCGACCCTGTCGCAGAGCAGGCCCATTTCGTGATGCAGCCCGAACCGCTGGGCCTTGGCCACGCCGTTCTTTGCGCTGCGGACGACGTGCTGCCCGGCCCGGTCGCCGTGATCCTGCCCGACGATCTGATCGTGGGCGAAACCGGCTGCATCAAGGAAATGATCGAAGCCTATGAGGCAAGCGCCGCCGGCCACATGGTCGCGACCATGGAAGTCTCCCGTGACGAAGTGAGCGCTTATGGCGTTCTTGATCCTCTGGGTGAACCTGAAGGTCAGTGCGTAAACGCCCGCGGCATGGTCGAAAAACCCGAACCGGATGCGGCGCCTTCGATGCATGCGGTGGTGGGGCGCTATGTTCTGGACGCGTCGATTTTTGACGACCTGCGCAACCAGGAACCCGGAACCGGGGGTGAGATTCAGCTGACCGACGCCATCGCCAAGGGCGTCGAACGCGTGGGGCTTTCCGGCTTCCGCTTCAGCGGCCAGCGGTTCGACTGCGGCAGCAAGGCGGGCATGTTGAGGGCAACGCTGGCCTTCGCCGGCCGCCGCCCCGAGTTCCAGTCGGTGCTGTCCGATCACGGCTCGCTGCCGATGGCGGCCGAGTAAGCCAGCCCACGATCCAATGTTAAAGGCGCCGCCCCAAGGGGTGGCGCCTTTTTCGTGCCGCACCGTAATGCGCGGCGATTGCTACGGAGTGTCGCGTGCGGGAAGCGGTGCGGTGACCGCACTACCGGTTCACTTGCCCGGGTGCAGGCGCCCGGAAACCGGAACGCCTGCACCCGGGCAGTTGCGGTCAGTCGTTGGACACCACGAGCCGCAGGTGGGGATGGCGTTCCTGCTGCGGCGCGTGATCGAACGGCGCATCCGGCGCGGACATTCCCGTCAGCCGGGCCGGCATCGGGTCCTGCGCCACGGGGGCCAATGCAGGGGCCGGGGCGGCAAGCGCGGGTTCGACCTCGCACGAGGTGATCGTGAACCGGCGCGGCGTGCGGCCGATGCGACCCGTGGTCACCAGCACGCCGATCATCCGCGTCATGTCGCCCATGTCCGAGCGCAGCGGCAGAATCAGCAGGTGGCCTTCAAGCGGGGTTTTCCCGAAGCCTTCTTCGGCGGCGATGTCCATGCGCACCACGGCGCCCTCGGCGAACACTTTGGACAGGGCGTCGCCCAGTCGGTCGCGGGCTTCAGGGGTGAACAGCGCCGAAAGCGGCATCCCGCCGGTTTCCATGCCCATGAGATCGTTGAGATGAGTGCCCGCCACGCGCAGCTTTGCCAGGCTGGGCGCGATGCGCTCACCCAGAAAGGCGAATTCCAGCGCGCTTTCGATCCCCCGGGGGTCGATCTGGCTGCGCAGCGGCACCTGGCCATCCTGACCCGCAAGCCCCTGCCAGTAGCTTTCCAGCAGACGCAGCGGCGCCAGACGTTTCTGTTTTTCACGATCGGTCATCGACACAATGCCTTGTCCGTTTCCACCCTTACCGAACATTCGTGCACTCCTTAGGTTCTGCGGCGCGGCGCGGTCAGAGCCCCCGTTCCAACCTGCCACCTTTGCTTCGTCTTGACTTTGAACTTAACTCAAATGCGTCCGAATTTCGCCCCAATTGTGACCGAAAGGTTAACGCATCCAGCTGTCCGCAGTTTGTTGCACCGGGAAATCTTAGCCTGTATTGCCTTAAAAACCAGAGATTTCGCTAAAATTGTCCCATTTTAGAAAAGGCGGCGGAAATGCGGCACTCCATGACCGGATTTGCATCCAAAGGTGGCGAAGACGGCGGTCTGCGCTGGATGTGGGAGCTGCGCGGCGTGAATGGCAAGGGGCTGGACCTGCGCCTTCGACTGCCGGACTGGGTCGAAGGGCTGGAATCACTTGCACGCGCGGCGCTGGCGCAGCGGATCGCGCGGGGCAACGTGCAGGTGTCGCTTCGGATCGCGGGGGCGGCGGCGGACGAGATCCCCGAACTGGACGAGACGGCGCTGGCGCGGGTTCTCGAATCGATGCGCCGGATCGAGGCGGCCGCCGGCGGACATGGGCTGGTACTGGCGCCGTCCAGCGCGGCCGAGATCGTGGCGCTGCGCGGGGTGATGGCGACGGGGCAGGGCGCGCGCGACATCCCGGCCCTGACCAAGCGGCTGATGGGTGATCTGACCGCGGCGCTGGACGAATTCGTCGCCATGCGCGCCGCCGAGGGCGCGGCGCTGCATGGGGTTCTTGCCAGGCAGCTGGCCCGGATCGACGCACTGGTGGGCGACGCGGCGGGGGCGGTCGACGCCCGGCGGGGCGGACAGCGCGAGCGGCTGCGGGCGGCGCGTGCGCATCTGGCGGACAATGCGGATGGCATCGACGAATCCCGCCTTGCGCAGGAACTGGCGCTGATCGCGGTCAAATCCGACATCACCGAAGAGCTTGACCGCCTTGCCGCGCATGTGAACGCGGCGCGCGACCTTCTGGATGCGCCCGGCCCGGTCGGGCGCAAGCTGGATTTCCTGATGCAGGAATTCAACCGCGAGGCCAACACTCTTTGCAGCAAATCCGGCTCTACCGCGTTGACGCGGATCGGTCTGGACCTCAAGACGGTCATCGACCAGATGCGCGAGCAGGTTCAGAACGTGGAGTAAGCCTATGCCGACGTCGATGACCCGAAGGGGTCTGTTGATCATCCTGTCCTCACCTTCGGGCGCGGGGAAATCGACCCTGGCCAAGCGGATGCGGGCCTGGGACCCTTCGATCATCTTTTCGGTCTCGGCCACCACGCGCGAACCGCGCCCGGGCGAGATCGACGGCGAAGACTATCATTTCATGAGCGAAGCCGCCTTCAAGCGCGCCGTCGGGCAGGGCGAGATGCTGGAACATGCGCATGTCTTCGGCAATTTCTACGGCTCGCCCAAGGGGCCGGTGCGCGATGCGATCATCGCCGGCAAGGATGTGCTGTTCGACATCGACTGGCAGGGCGCGCAGCAGATGACCAATTCCGAACTTGCGCTGCACACGGTGTCGATCTTTCTGCTGCCCCCGTCGATCGGCGAGCTCAAGCGGCGGCTTGAAACGCGCGGTCAGGACGGCGCCGACGTGATCTCGCGCCGCATGCAGAAAAGCTGGGACGAGATCTCGCACTGGGGATCGTATGATTTCGTGCTGGTGAACGAGGATCTGGACGCCACCGAGACGCATCTTAAAAGCATCATCACCGCGACGCGCCTGCGCCGCACGCAGCAGCCCGGGCTGCTGGAACATGTGCGCGGCCTGCAACGGGAATTCGAGGAGGGAGAGGAATGACCATCTACAGCCTGGACGGGGTCGCCCCGCAGATCGCCCAGGGCGCCTGGGTGGCGCCGGATGCGAACATCATCGGGCGGGTCGTGCTGGAAGACGCCGC
>CAXICP010000108.1:0-8817 GCA_964022595.1 uncultured Salipiger sp. | reverse complement strand
TTCCGACCCGATGCAGAACGATTCGACCCCGCCCGCCGCCGCGCACAGCGCCGCCTGGTGCAGGATGAACCGCGAATAGGACCATTCGTCCGGCCCGGCATAATCGACCGCCCCGTCCCGCACGGTGAAATCGGCGGCTGTCGCGGTCCCGAAGAACGCGGCGACCTCGGCGGCGGCGGCGGCGGTGCCGTCGGACGTGCCCGGCTGCCCGGGGGCCGCGCCAAGGGTGATGCGGCCGCGCCAGGGCAGGACCGGCTGATCGGCAGCGCCTGTCCAGGGGTCGGTCAACCCGTTGCCGCCAAGCTGGTCCATCAGGATGAACGGGTAATACATCACGTCAAGGCCCTGCCCCGCCATCCGCTGGATGGCCTGGATGACCGAAGCATCGCAGGGCGTGCCGCCATAGACCGGCCTGTCATCGGACCGGGGCACCAGTTCAGCCGTCGTGCGGTTCAGGCCCGCGACCTGCCAGGGCATGGTATCGCTGTCGAACTCGGATTGCTCGACCTTGGGGCGGCTTTCGCACGCGTTGCAGCGCAGGTCGTTGCCGAACCAGCTTACCACCAGCGAGACCGCCTTGCAGCCGGGCACCTCTTCGACAAGCTGATCCAGCGAGACGTTGAAATCCGGCTCTTCGGCCGGAGAATTGACGTTTGCGATGCCCGCCCCGTCGCGCGCATAGCTCATCTGGACCGGCTGCGTGGCCAGGGCATATTCACCGGTGCCGGGGATCAACGCGACCCCGCTCACGCAATGGGGCACGTCGGCCTGACCGTCAAAGGTATCCGCCTGCGCGGGACGGGTCACTTCGAAGCTGAACTGGGGAATGCGGTTGCCGAAGGCGGCAAGGTCGACATCCTCGATCACCACATAGGCGGTGCCGCGATAGGCAGGCACCGCGCCGGGGCCTTCGATCGCCTCCATGTGCGGGTCGGGCAACTGGTCGTGCGAGCCGTGATAGACCCGCATGTTCAGATCCTTGATGGGGAATTCCGCCCCGTCGGCCCAGACCCTGTTGACGCTGGTGATCTCGCCCTCGCACAGCGCAAGCGCCAGGCTCAGCGAATAGCTGTAGCTGGTCAACTTCGATGAGGACGACGACGCCGACCCCTTGCCGCCGCCACCGACGGTTTCGCTGCTCTTGTGCTCGGTGAATTCACTGGCCCAGATCACGTGCCCGCCCAGGCGCATGCGCCCGTAGGCCCGCGCGATCGCCGCGCCCTCGCCCGACCCGCTCAGGTAGAAGCGGTCGGTGCGCCCGGTTTCGACGCTTTCCGATCCCTGCCCCATGAGCCGCTGATCCAGCGCCCGCCCGAAGCTGGCGCCGATGAACTGGCCGACAGCGGTCATCGACAGACCCAGGACCGACCCGCCGAACGCGCTGCCCGCGGCTGCGCCCACGGCCGAAAATAGAATCGTCGCCATCAGTTCGTCTCCGTTGGAAGGGCAAAGCGCGCCGCGATGCGACGCCGCCAAGGCAGGCTGAGCGCGCTTTCGATGACGCCATGCCCGCTATAGGCGTGGATGAAGCTGGCGGCCTCGCCGATGCCGGCCTGAAGCCCCAGGTGTTTCGCGACCGACCCGGCGCGCATGCGGAACAGCAGCACGTCGCCCGGAGCCTCGTCGCCCGGCGCCTTGCGCGTCATGTGGCGCATGCCCGCGCGCAACAGCGCCTCGTCGCCCTGCGGTTCGGACCAGTCGCGGGTGTAGGGCGGGATGGCTTCGGGCTCGGGCCCGATGACCTCGCGCCAGACGCCCCGCAAAAGGCCAAGGCAGTCGCATCCCGCGCCCTTGACCGAAGATTGATGGATGTAGGGCGTGCCGATCCAGCCGCGCGCGGCGGTCACCAGTTTGGTCCGTGTCATCTGCGGCTGCCCCCTCCAAGCGCTTTCGCGCGCTGCGGATAGACCAGCATCCAGTCTTCCGACGGGATGTCGGGAAAGCCCTGGAAGTTGATCGCATTGGCGAACTTGGCGCGGCAGGTGCCGAAGCGCTTGTCACAGCCCGCCGTGATGCGCACCCGATCACCGGGGGCAAGCGCGGCGCCAAGCGCCTGCCACAGGTCCAGCACCCGCCCCGCAGGCGTGGTCCGGTCGCGCTTGATCGCGCCGCTCAGCCCTGCGGCGGCGCCGGTCAGCACCGTCAGGCTGCCGCGCTGGAACCAGCCGTCTTCGAACCCCGAAAGCGATTCCAGCGTCACCGCGCGGTTGTCATCGACCGCGATGGTCGCGCCCTCATAGGCATACAGCGGATCGCTCAGATCGACGCGGCATGTGGCATCCCCCAGCACCGCCGAACAGGGCGCCTGGTACACCCGCCCCGTCGGCCGGTTGAGCGTTTCCGTCAGCCCGCGCAGTTCGGCATGAAAGGCCCCGTTCATCCGGCGCATTTCGCCGATCGTGCCGCGGAACATGATGCGCCGCTGGCTTACGTCGCGCCAGTTGACCAGCCAGGACAGCACCTCGGCGCCGTCGAAACGCCCCGCTTCGATATCGGCTTCGGACAGCGCATCGTCGCGCAGGGCCCCCATCGCTTCGGTGTTGTCGACCGAAAGCCCCGTCGCCTGGGTCAGGGCCTTGGCGCTAAGGCCGGTATCGGCGCGAAAGGTCAGCCCGTCGAATTCAAGGTCGCCATCGTGGTCCGTGAACCCATAGCGCACCCCGTCCGCGCGGGTGACCGCCCAGCAGCGCGACACGGTCGTGATGCCGGTCGCAAGATGGTCGTGAAGTTCCTGCTTGCCCATCAGACCCTGACCTCCACCACCGGCACGTCCGGGGCCTGCCCGGCCTGGAAGGTGGCAATGCTGACGTGGATGTGGTCGGTGTCGAACCGCACCGGAACGTCGAATTCGAACCCCGCCGTGATCTCTGCGCCCGCGCCCGGGGGCACGGCCAGCGTCACTTCGCCCGTGGCCGCATCGAAGGTGAAATCCGCGCCATGGCTCAGCGTGGCCCCCGCGACAGCGACAGTGACCGTGCCCTCGACCGGCTTGGTGATGGGGCGCGTGTAGCTGGCGCTGCCGGACACATAGGTCTTGGCAAGCTGAAAGCGGCTTGTCGCCCCGTCGCCGGTGCCGATGACCTGGTCCGTGGCCGCGATCACCCCCGAGGGCTTGCAGGATTTGAAATCGGCCCAATCCTTCCAGCGAAACCCGTGCAACTGGCCGCTGCGCGCCTCGAAGAAGCCCAGCAGCTTTTCGATGTCATCCAGCCGGCGCAGCCCCAGCCCCGCGTCGTAGCGGCGGCGCGAATGCGCCCAAGGGCTGTTGCGTTCCTCGTGCCCGCTGGTCAGTTCGACCACGTCGGTGCGCCGCTCCGGCCCGCCCAGCGCGCCAAAGCTCAGATCCGCGGGAAATCTTACCTCGTGAAAGCTCATGTTCCGTCCCTCACCTGTTGCGCGCGCCAGAGCCAAGCGCGCGGCTCATGCGGGCCGCGATCTGGGACTGGCTGCGTTGGAAACTCGTCGCATCCGGCGTCGAGATGTTCATCACCACGCTGACCGGCTGGCTGCTGCCCTGGGTGCGCACGCCAAGCTTGCCGTCCGCGCCCCGGCTAAGCGGCATGATCGCCTCGGGGCCGGCTTCGCCCATCAGCCCGGTGCCGCCGCGCATGGCAAAGCTCACGGGGCCGTTCACCACGCCCCCGGTCGCAAAGGGCGTCACCCGCCCCTGCGCAAAGGCCGCGCCATCGGCAAACAGCGACAGCCCGCCGAAAATCCCGCCAAGCCCGCCCGCAAGAAGGCCGCTCAGCTGGTCCGTCACCGGGGTCACCGCCGCCTTGTAGGCCGCGTCGACCATCGATGTCGCCACCGTCTGCAACGCATCCGACAGCTTCATCCCGTCCAGGATCACCCCGTCAAAGGCCCGGCCCAGCCCCTTGCTGAGCGAACGTTCCAGCGATGCCACGTTGCGCCCGGTTTCGGAAAACGTGCCGTGGATGCGCTTCATCTCGGCATCGAAACCCGCCGCCATGGCGGTTGCCGAGCCAAGGCTTGCCTCCAGTTCGGCCAGCTGGGTGTCAAGATCGTCCGCCGTGTCGAAATCGGTCATCGACCGTCTCCTTTCATGTCGTCGGGAAAGGCGCGCAGCAGCTCGTCAAGCCGCGAGCGCGCCATGGGGGCCGACCCGCTGTCCTCGCCCAGCATCACCCGCAGTTCGACCGGGGTCAGCTGCCAGAACTCGTGCGGCTTCAGCCCAAGGCCGCGCACGCCCGCGCGCAGCAGGGTCCCCCAGTCGAAGCGCTGCATCACCGCTCGTCCGGAAGGGTGAAGGCCCGTGCCAGCAGTTCCGCCGCCGCCCGTGCCGCGGCCATCGGGCCGCCGGCGATCTCGGCGTTCAGCAGATCCTTTGCCGCGCCCGGCCAGCCGCCGCCGCGCAGCCCCGCGACGATCAGCTTGAGCACGTCGCGGGTGGTGCACCGCCCGGTTTCGAAGCGGGTCACCAGGTCGACCAGCGAATCCTCGCCCAGACCCGCTTCGAGTTCCGCAAGCGCCCCCAGCGTCAGCCGCATGAGGTGGCGCTCGCCGTCGATGGTCAGCGCCACCTCGCCTGCCCAGGGGTTCGCCATCACGAAGCCGCGGTGAAGCTCAGCGCACCGGCCGAAGCCAGCGACATCTCGTAGGTCGCCTCGCCGTTGTGCGACCCCGCGTATTCGATCGACGTCACCAGGAACGCGCCCTCGACCGTGCCGAAGTCGGGAATGATGACCTGAAAATCGGGCGTTTCGCCGTCAAAGAAGATCTGCCGCGCCCGCTCGTCCGTCGCCGCGTCCTTGAACACGCCCGACCCCGAGATATTGGCCGACCGCACACCCGCGCCGCCCAGCAGTTCACGCCAGCCGCCATCGCTTTCCAGCGAGGTCACGTCGACGCTTTCCGCGTTGAAGCTGATGCGCGTCGCGCGCAGGCCAGCCATGGTCTGGAACGAGCCGGTTCCGGTCACGTCCACCTTGATCAAAAGATCCTTGCCGTTCTGGGCACCCATCTGCCTTACTCCTTGGATTGAAGGGTCAGTCTTCCGCGACGCGTGCGCGGAAGGTCATGTCGATGCGGCGCCGCCCGCCGCTTTCGCGCCGCGCCCTGGCGCGACGGAAATTCAGGCTGACCAGGCGGCCCCGGCTCAGCACCAGCCCCGCGTCGATCAGCGCATCGGACGCCGCCGCCGCCACGGTCTTGGCCATGTGAAACCCCGCCGCGTCGGTGACCACCGCCACCGTCAGGTCGTGCCAGGCGCCATGGCCGGTGCCGTCGGACGCATCGCGCACCGTCTCGGCGCCAAGCGTCACGTAAAGGCCGGGCAGCGGCCCGGGGGGCAGCGCGTCGAAGATGTCATCGCCGACAAGGGCGCCCAGCGCCGCGTTGCCGATCAGCCGGTCGTAGACGGCGCTTTGCAGCGCCGCGGACATCGCATAGCTCATGCCGCCACCTCCTCGCGTGCGTCGCAATCCAGGTACATCCCGCCGGGCTCGATCTCGGTCACGGCAAGGATTTCGAAGATCCGCGCGCCCATGACAAAGCGCTGCCCGGGGATCGGGCGGTTCGACGCCCCCACCGGCGCGCCGCGCACGGTGATGCGGAACGTGCCAAGCGATACGGCCCCGCCGAAGCCCTGGGTTTCGCGCCCGCTGCGCGACTGGACCCCGGCCCAGAGCGTGCCAAGCGTCACCCAGCTTTCGCTGCGCCCGCCCGCTCCGTCCGGGCTGCCCTGGCGTTCCTGCAGGGTCAGCTGCCGATTGAGAACCGGAACGCTCATGCCCCGAACCCCATGCGCATCGGGCGATACCGCGCGATCAGCGAGGTGACGCCGAAGGGCATGCAGCCCTGGCTCAGCGACGTCTCGTCGCGGTATTCGTAGTAATGCGCCGCCAGCAGCAGAACGGCCTGCGCCAGATCGGCGGGGATGCCGTCGAACGCCGCCGCATAGCCGGCGGTAAAGCGGATCTCGGCCGCGCCGCCCGACGGAATGCCCGGAAGGGCGGACGATTGCGGGCGCAGCCGCGGCGCCGACGCATCCGCTTCAAGCCGGTAGGCACCGCTGTCGCTGACCGACGCCGCCCCGAAGCGGTCGACGATGGCAAGCTGGCTTACCGCGCTGACCGGCGCGATCGGGAACACCGCCGCCTGGCTGTCGCGCCACTGGTTCAGCGTCCAGACAAAGCCGCGCGTTATCAGGGCCTTGCCGGTGCGCGCCTCGATCGCGGCCATCGCGGCGCGAAGGAAGGAGCCGAGCACCGCGTCCTGCACATCATCCTCGGCGAACCCGCTGCCCAGCCGCAGGTGGCGCTTCAGGGCGTCCACCGGAAGGGCCGCGTCGGGCACCTGGGTTTCTTCGATCAACATCATTCTCTTTCTCCGCTATCCTCTTCCGGTCCGAAGGGTCCGGAGGCCAGGTTGGGCGCGCGCCGCTCACGTTGCTCGGACGGAGGGGAGCAGCTAAACAACGCGACTGTCGCGGCGCGCGCCCCACGGGGGCAGGTCGCCCTGCCCCCATGTCCGCGTCAGGTTCAGGCCGCTGCGCAGCGCAGCAGCTTGATCGCCGCGAAATCGCTCACGTCGCCGCCCACGCGCTTGGTGGCATAGAACAGCACATGCGGCTTGGCGCTGAACGGGTCGCGCAGGACGCGCAGATCCGGGCGTTCGGCGATGGTGTAGCCGGCCGAGAAGTCGCCAAAGGCGATGGCATCCGCGCCGGAACCGATCTCGGGCATGTCCTCGCAGACCAGCACCGGGTAGCCCAGCAGGCGCGCGGGCTGCGCCGCGGCCAGCCCGTCGGACCACAGGTGGCGCCCATCCGCATCCTTGAGCTTGCGCAGCGCGCCCGCGGTCTTGGAATTCATCACGAGAGATGCATTGGCGCGATATTCCGCCCCCAGCGGATAGACCAGGTCGATGATCGCATCGCCCCCGCCAATGCCGCCGTCGACGCCCGACGGGACGTAGCCGATGTTGCCCCAGGCCCAGACATCGTTGTCGACCGCCGGGTGGGACAGGATGCCCATGGGCTTGTCGACGCCGTCACCGTTGATGAACGCGGATGCCTCGGCGCGGCTGAACTTGTCGGCAACGCGGCCCGCAAGCCAGGTTTCGATGTCGAAGGCGCTGTCGTCCAGCAGGCGCTGGCTGGCCTTGGGCATCGCCGACAGCTCGTGCAGCTTGATCGCGATGCGGTCGATGGTCGGGGTGCCGGTTTCCGACGAACCCGCGATCTCGTCCGCCCAGCCTGCGCCGGTTTCGCCCTGGTCGATCAGCACGTCATAGGACGTCGCCTCGACCGTCACGACCGACGCGATGGCGCGGATCGACGCGGTGCTGTCAAGCACCGACTTGACCGTGTCCGAGGTGACGGGGTCGACAAGGTAGCCCCCGTCGCCGGCCACGGTGGTCGACATGCCCTTGCCTTCCAGCGACAGGCCGCGCAGGCCGTCATCGTCGCCGGTGCGCAGATAGGCGTCGAACGCCTTCTGGTGGGGGGCATCGAACTCGGCCGAAGTGGCCAGCGCAGGGCGCGCGCGCGAGGTGGTCATTTTTGCGTCAAGCATGGTCAGTCGCTCTTCCTGTTTTTGAAGCTTCACCTGAAAGTCGGCCTGCAAGGCCTTGATATCCCCGACAAGCCCCGACATAGCGGCGCTCACCCGGGCGACCGGGGTCAGATCTTCCCCGGTCCGAGAAACAGTCTCGGAGTTGCTCATTGTCTCGATCCCGTTCGTGTTAGACGCGCGTCAGACGCCCGTCAGGTCCAGGCGCGCGCCCTCGAGCGCCTGCGCCAGCTCACGCATGATGGCATCCTCGGGCGTCTCGCCCTTGGCAGCCACACGCGCACTGGGAAGCATCGGGAAGGTCACCAGAGACACCTCCCAAAGTTCCAGTTCCTTAAGAAGCCTGCGCCCCTTGTCATCCTTGGCGGCCTTGACCGTGCGATAGCCGATCGACAGCCCGTCGATGGCCCCCGCGGCAATCAGCGCAGCCGCCTCGCGGCCCCGCTCGACGCTGTCCAGAAGCCGGCCGCGCACATAAAGGCCCTTGCCGTCCTCGCGCACCTCGTCCCAGATGCCGATCGGCTGGGCCGGGTCGTGCTGCCACAGCATCTTGATGCCGCGCCCCTCGCCCGCCAGCCGCTTGAGCGAGCCCGCATAGGCGCCCGCCGCGACCACGTCGCCGCCCTGGTCGCAGGCGCCGAAGAGCGAGGCATAGCCTTCGATCTTCATCCCCTCGACGACGACCTCCGCGTCGAAGCGGCAAAACTTGTGTTCCAGGTCCATTCCCGTTCCTTTCCGAAATCCGCTCATCTGGCGACGGCCATCACGTCGACAAATGCCTGCGACAAGGTCACTGCCGCGACCCCGTAGACCGCAAGCCAGAGCCTGCGTTCGACCCGCTCCAGCATCAGCTCCAGCCGGTCGATGCGTGCGTTCAGCGCCTCGATCTGCAACAGGCTGACCCGTTCATGCGCTTCCAGCTTCAGCGCCGGTGCGCAGGCGAAGGGTTCGAATTCGATGCGCCGTTCACTCACCGTCATCCTCCTTGGGAATGTCGGGCAGCCCCAGCATCCGGCGCTTTTCCGCGGCGGTGAGGAAATCCGCCTGCGCCACCCGCGCCCATTGCGCGTCACGCTCGCTGGCCAGCGCCGGCACCTGGTCCAGATCGGGCTTCAGCTCGACCTCTTCGCCCAGATGCGCGCCCAGCCAGCGCCCCACCGCCGCCGTCACGCGCGTTGCCAGCGGCAACACGGTGAGCCGGTAGAAGGCGCGGTGCGCCTCCTGGTAATTCGCGAACGTCGCCTCGCCGGGAATGCCCAGCAGCATCGGAGGCACGCCGAAGGCC
>CAXICP010000107.1:0-8861 GCA_964022595.1 uncultured Salipiger sp. | reverse complement strand
CGCCTCGAACGCGGCGTCCAGGTCCTTTTCGTCCGACCCGTAGATCGACGCGGCCATGGTCAGGAACGCCTGCCCAAGCGAGTTGATCGGGATCACGTAGGTGCCGCGCTTGTCGGCGTATTCCTCGGACCACAGGTCCGTCCACGACGCCGGCGCAGCGGCCAGCAGATCCTTGCGATAGCCAAGGCCGATGGCGCTGGTGAACATGCACACGCCGTTGATCGTGTCGGACGTGGCATAATCGTAAAGATCGGCCATGTTGGGGATGTTCTTTGGGTCAAGCTTTTCCTCGACAAGGCCCATCTTGACCGCCGCCGCCTGTGCGTTCTGGTTGGAATGCAGCACGTCATAGATCGGGTTGCGGCGCGAGGATGCCTGAAGCTTGGGCGTGAACGGGAACGAGCTGTCGCGCACCAGCGTGCAGCCGAATTCCTTTTCAAAGGCCGGCCCGATGCTGGAATCGAACACTTCGCCCCATTTGCCGCCCCAGCCGGTGATGTTCAGCTCGGTGCTTTGCGCGCGCGCGACAAGCGGCGCGCCAAGGGTCAGCGCCCCGGCGGCGCTGGCGGTTTTCAGAAACTGGCGGCGGGTTGTATCCTGGGGTTTCACTGGGTCTCTCCTGTCGGTTTTTATAGGGTTTTCGGTCGTTTACATCTTGCCGTAGCTGCGCAGGCCCACCGTGCGGTCGATGCCGATGACCACGATCAGCGAGATCAGGATCGACACCACCGACGCGGCGGCAATGCGCCCGTCCATTTCGAACTTGAGATAGTTGAACAGCGTGATCGGCAGGGTTTCCGACCCCGGCCCGATCAGGAACAGCGACACCGGGAACTGGTCGAAGCTGACGATGAAGGCGAAAATCCCGCCCGCGATGACTCCGGGCTTGATCAGCGGCAGCGTGACCTCGAAATAGACGCGGATCGGGCTGGCGCCAAGGTTGGTCGCCGCCTCTTCCAGCCGCGTGTCGAAGTTGTGCAGAACGGCCAGCGTGGTGCGCACCACATAGGGCGTGGTGACCAGCACATGGCCCACCACCAGCCCCCAGAGCGGGCGGCCGATGTCCACGAACATGTAGGCCTGGAACAGCGCAAGGCCGGTCAGGATCGCCGGCAGCATCAGCGGCGACAGCACGAAGCTGGTGATCATCCGCGTGCCCGGCAGGTTTCCCCGCGCGATGGCAAGCGACGCGGTCGCCCCGAAGAACACCGCCAGCACCGTGACCATCACCGCCACGCGCAGCGACAGCCACAGCGAGCCCATGAAGATGTCCGACGTGAAAAACTGGCGAAACCAGTCCCAGGTGAAGCCCGAGGGCGGAAAGTCGATATATGGCAACGGGTTGATGGCAAAGACGAAGATGATCGCGATGGGGGCCAGCATGAACACGAGGATCAGCGTGTTCAGCGCCACGTAGGCAAGGCGTCCTGGGGTCATTGTCCGGTCCTCATGTCAGCTTGCTGTCGCCCGAAAGCATCCCGAGCACGCGGTTGTAGCCCACGATCAGCGCCATCGAGATCACCAGCAGGATGATCCCCAGCGCGGCGGCGAAGCCGATGTTGAACGACGCCGAAATCTGTTGGTAGATCAGCAGCGGCAGCGTCATGAACTGGAACCCCCCCATCAAAAGCGGGGTCACGTAGGCCGAAATCGACAGCGCGAAGACCAGCAGCGATCCGGCAAGGATGCCCGGCACCGACAGCGGCAGCGTCACCTCGATGAAGGCGCGCAGCGGGTGCGCCCCAAGGTTGGTCGCCGCCTGTTCCAGCCGCTCGTCGATGCGGCTGATCACGCCGTTCAGCGTCAGCACCATGTAGGGGATGTAGATATGCGTCAGGCCGATCACGATGCCGGTTTCGCTGCCCAGCAATGTCATCGGGGCATCGATGATCCCCAGCCGCATCAGCGTCGCGTTGACCACGCCGGTGTCCGACAGGATCGCCATCCAGGCAAAGGTGCGCACCACGATGCCGGTCAGCATCGGCGCCAGCACCGCGATCAGCAGCAGCGCGTGCCCCGTGCGGCTGTGGGTGCGCGCCATTAGGTGGGCCAGTGGATAGCCCAGCAGCAGCGCCGCGATGGTGGTGGACAGCCCGATGCGGATGGTGATCCACAGCACTTCCCAGTTGTAGCCATCGGTGGCGAAGCGCACGTAGTTTTCCGCGGTGAAGGTGACGCCGCTTTCCCACATGGGGTTGCCGGTCAGCACCGACATCAGCGCCATCAGCCCGATCGGCGCGATGAAGAACAGCGCGAACAGCAGCGCGATGGGCATGATCAGCCACGCCAGCGCGTTGGGGCCTGCGCGCCGCGGTTTCATGGCGCCGGGCGCAAGCAGGGCGGGGGCGGTGGCATCGCTCATCAGACGATCTCCGAGACGAGTTTGGCGATCAGCGCGCTGGACAGCAGCACAGGCAGCCCGCTGGCGGCGCGGGCGGCGGCCCGGTGATGTTCGACAAAGCCCATGCAGTCGGTCATAAGGATCTGCGCGCCGCGCGCCTTGAGGTCCCGCGCCGCGGCTTCGATGGCGCCGGTGCCGGGATCATAGGGCGACGCGGCGGCGGCGATGGGCGGCGCATCGAAGGCGCCGAACTTGTTCCCTTCGCTGCTGATCTGTTCGGCCAGCGGCACCAGAAGCCCGACCCGCAGCCCCCGCGTCAGCGCCGCAAGGGCGGGCAGCAGCACCTTTTGCGGCTCGACAAGCTGCGCGCGCCGGCTGGTCAAACGGTCGAACTGGCCGGTGCACAGCAGCAGGATCGTGGTGCAGCCTTCGTCTTCCAGTTCATCGATCAGGCGCTGCACCTGCGCTTCGACGCGCGCCTTGTCCATCACCGCCGAGGATTCATCCAGCAGGCGCGAGATGATTACCGGCGCGCCGGGCGCGGGGGCGAATTGCGCCGCGATCTCGGCGCGGTCCAACCCGTCCAGCACGCCCCTTTGCACCAGCTCGACGCCGGGCAGCGCGGCGCGCAAGATCGGGGTCAGGTCCGCGCGCGGGGCCTGCCCCGGCGTGATGGTGCCCAGCTTGCCAAGGCGGACCTGGCTTTCGGGGGTGGCGGAGCGGTCAAGCATCCATGCTCTCCTTGGTGGTGTTCGGCGCGGCGCCGGCCGACAGCCGATCACGCCCCGCCGGGACGTCGCGGCCCCCCGTCCCGGGGCAACCGATCTTGCGCTGATGGGCCGTCATGACGTCATGCTCCGTGCCGCCGGAACGTCCCGGCTTGCGAACAGGCTAGCATCCGCCCCGCCGCCGCCGATATTGGGGAGTATCCCGATGCGCCCGCGCCCTGCCATGCGCGCGATGCCGCTTAATTGGGCGGCTGCAAGGCGCGATCAGCCCCGCGCGGACGCCGCCGGCTGGATTCCAAGCATCATGTGAATAAGCGCGCCAAGCGAAGTGGCGCCGGTCTTGGACATGACATTGGCGCGGTGCACCTCGACCGTCTTCTGGCTGATTTCCAGCTGCGCCGCGATGACCTTGTTCGGCAGCCCCTCGCAGACCAGCGAGGCGACCTGTTTTTCGCGCGCGGTCAGCCGCGCCAGCCTGCGCCGGGTTTCCGCCGTCAGCGACGGGCCGGACCGCAGCGGTTCCTGTTGCAACATCAGCCGGATCGATGTGGCGATGATGCGCCGGGTCAGAAGCACCGGCTTGCGGCTGGCGCGGGCGACAAGTTCGCGG
The DNA here is from genome assembly GCA_964022595.1 of uncultured Salipiger sp. Classification (GTDB taxonomy): domain Bacteria; phylum Pseudomonadota; class Alphaproteobacteria; order Rhodobacterales; family Rhodobacteraceae; genus Salipiger. The sequence goes on along the minus strand of CAXICP010000107.1, from coordinate 5,182 downwards.
TCGGCTTCGGTGTAGCTGACCGAATGCAGCACGATGACATCGCTGCCCGACACTTCCATCACGGCGCGGGCAAGCTGGTCGCGATCGCCTTCGCGCGCAAAGGACGCGGTCACGTCAAAGCGCGACAGCATGGGAATATCCATTTCCGCCACCTGCCGTTCCAGCGGGTGGATCAGGCCGATGGTCTGGTCGTGCGAGCTTAGCGACATGATCGCCGCCTCGACCGAACGCTGGGCGTTGACCATGGGTCGCGGGCTTTGGAAATCGCGCAGCAGCCCGGTGGTCAGAAGCACCACAAGATCGCAATCATAGGGGCAGATGTCATCCAGGATGCGTTCCAGCTTGCGCCGCACCGCCGCCTTGGACAGCACCACGCGGATGTTCTTGGAGAGGAAGGTGCACAGCGCTTCCTCGCCCGGGGCGGCAAGCATGCCGTCGATTTCGTCCGCGCTCAGATCGTCAAGCACCCCGCGTTCGACCACATCCAGATCCATGTCGAGAATTTCAAGGATTTCCGGCAGCAGGTCGATCCGCGGCGTGCGCCCCACCGTCAGGAACAGCACCCGCGGCAGGGCCGGCCGGTCCTTGGCAAAGACAGTTGCGTGATCCTTGGCGACATTCATTTCGGCGCACCCCGTTGCTTTGATCCGCGTTTCGCGGCGCCGGCGGTCTATCGCCTGCCCGAATGGCCCCCGGCGTGGATGCGCCCAGTTTGACGCTGTTCGCGCCGGGGGGGGAGTCACATCTTGCGGCGGGGGCGCCGGCGCTTTCGCAAAGCGGTGAAAAGCACGCAAGCTGCCCGCAAATTACGCGTTTGCGGGCAGAATTTGCGCAACGCGTCAGTCGACGATGAACAGGGTCGCGCCGGTGGCGCTGCGCGAGGCATGGGCCTCGGCGTGGTCGGCGACCTGATAGCTCATGCCTTCGCGCACCTTCAGCACGGTGCCGTCCTTCAGATGGGTGTCCATGCCGCCCTTGATGCAGAAGATCACGTGCCCCTTGCTGCACCAGTGATCCGACACGTAGCCGGGCGAATGTTCCACCAGCCGCACGCGAATGCGCCGGGCGCCGGTTCCGAAATACTGAACGCGCCAAAGCGAAAAGCCCACGTCGCCCTCGTGCCGTTCGGGCGCGATGGTCGACCAGTCGGTCAGGGCGATGGGAAAGCCTGTCATCTGCATCGGCGCCGCCCCCTATGCCGCAACCGGCTGGACGGCGATCTGCCCCGCGACACGGGTGCGCACCCGCAGCGCGCCGCCGGGAAGATAGGCCAGCGGCATGTCTTCGACTTCGACCGTCTGCAGGCTGGTCCGCGCGGCGCCGCCGCTGACCGCGCGATCCTGCGCGATGCGGATCGCCTCGGCGATGGCCTCGTCCCGGGTCATGTCGCTGAACACCTGGTCCACCTCGCCCGAGATCTGCGCGATGGCGGCCCCCACCGCGTTGGCGCAATCGCCATGTTCGACGTGCAGCACCTCGGACACGCCGGCAAGCTGTTCGGGGATCAGGAACGCCCCGCCCCCCACCGCCAGAAGCGGCACGTCGGCGGCTTCGGTCTTCATCCGGTCGACGTTGCTTTCGATCTGGCGTTTCGCATCGTCCAGCGCGGCCCTGATCGTGTCGGCGGACAGATGCGCCACCTTGCCGCGATCCCCGATGTCCAGCAGCCCCGCCGCCACCGCGATGTCGCTTGCGGTCAGCTGCGCGCCGCCGAAGACCAGCGCGTCCTGCGGCAGCCGGTAGCCCACCGACTGCGGCCCGATCCGCAAGGGCTCGCCCCCCACGTGGCTGCCCCCGCCCAGCCCGATGGACAGCAGGTCCGGCATACGGAACAGCGTGCGCACGCCGCCCACCTCGACCACCGCATTCGCTTCGCGCGGAAAGCCGTTGCGCAGCTGGCCGATGTCGGATGTGGTGCCGCCCACGTCCACGACCATGGCGTTCTGCAGCCCCGACAGATGCGCCGCGCCGCGCATGGAATTGGTCGCCCCGGATGCAAAGCTCATGACCGGAAAGGCGATGGCCTGTTCGGCCAGCATCACCGTGCCGTCATTCTGCGTCAGGTACAGCGGCGCGTCGATGCCGCTTTGGGCGATGGCAAGGCGGAAGGCATCGACGGTTTCCACCGCCAGATCGTGCAGCGCGGCGTTCAGCAGCGCCGCGTTCTCGCGTTCAAGCAGGCCGATCCGGCCCAGATCGTGGCTAAGGGTGACGGCCACGTCGGGGCAGATGTCGGCCAGGATCTCGCGCGCGGTCAACTCATGCGCGGGGTCAAGCGGCGAGAACGACGACGACACCGCGACCGACCGAACGCCCGCCTCGCGAATGTCGCGCGCCGCCTGCTTCAACCCGTCGGTGTCCAGCGGCATGAACAGGCGCCCGTCGAATTCGTGCCCCCCTTCAAGCATGTGGATGCCGCCATTCGCCAGTTCGGCAAGATCCACCGGCCAGTCGCAGAACGGCGGCAGCGTGGCCGACGCCGGCAGGCCGATGCGGATCGCGGCGGTTTTCATCAGGTGCTTGCGCTGCACCACCGCGTTGATGAAATGCGTGGTGCCGATCACCACCGCATCCACCCGCCCCTGGCAGGCGGGCGCGCTGCGCACCGCGGACAGCGCATCAAGAATGCCCGAGGTCACGTCCTGTGTCGTGGGGCGCTTGATGGCGAACAGCACCGAATCGCCGTCCAGCAGGACGGCATCGGTGTTGGTGCCGCCCACGTCGATACCGATGCGTTTCATTCTGCGGCCTCCAGGTCCTTGGGATCGAAAACGGATATATAGTCAAGATCATAGCCAAAGGCGCGCGGGCCGACGTGGTCCAGCCCCTTGGGCGTGCACAGCACCTCTGGCGCGGGCAGGGCCAGCACGCTGACGCGCTGGCCATAGCGGATCGTTTCGGTGCCGATGCCATGCGCGGTCACGCTGTCCAGCAGGCAGATCAGGTCCGGCGTGGTGGCGATGGCGCGCCCTTCGGGGGCGGGGCCGTCCCAGGCGACCACCCATTCGTTCTGAAAGCTGACGGTCAGATCGCGGCCCGCGTCATCGTCCAACCCCGTAAGGCGGGCGATGCCGCGCAGAAAGCCTTCGGTGGTGCGGCGTTCCACGTCCACCACCTTGCCGGTGAACAGCTTGAGCGCGCCTTCGGTGTCGATCAGCGCCTGGATGGGATCGGTATGCGCGGCCTTTGCCCCGGCCAGCGTCGCGCCGATGCCGATGGCCTTGGTGGTGGTGAAATGAATGCCCCATTGCTTGACCTCGGCCCCGCTGCGCGGCGCCTTGCAGGTGGACGCGGTCGACCCCATTTCGGTGACCATCTTGCGGCCCACCCGTTCGACCCATTTCCACGACGGGGCGGTGCGGATGATCGCCTCGATCCCGCGCACATCATACAGCACGTTGGGGGTGGGGCGCAGATCGCCGATGGCCGAGGATGTCATCTGCGCCTCGGGATAGGCGCGGCCCATGAAATCGGTGTCCACCACCGGAATGCCCAGATGCGCGGCGGCCATGAGCGCCTGAATGCCATTGCCCCCGCCGATTTCCACCGACATCACCGCATCGAATTCCCGCCCCAGGAAATCCTGCTGGATGCCCACCGCATGGGCGGCCGAGCGGCTGTCGGACAGGCGTTCCTGCGTGACCAGCGGCGCGCCCATGTTGGACACCACCGCCACCTGCGCATCATCCGGCAGATCCATCGGAGACATCAGCCGCACGCGATGCCCGTCCGCGTAAAGCCGGCGCATGTTGAGCAGCGCCAGATAGGGGCTGCCCCCGCCCCCGGTGCCCAGCACCCAGGCGCCGACGGCGAGGTGCTCGATTTCTTCCGCGGTGATCTCGCGCGAGGGAAGGTCGGGATAAAGGCGTGGGGTCATGCGGTCAGTTCCTCGAGCACCCGCGCGGCGCAGGCGACGGCCAGCACCACGGGGCGGTTGGTTACAGTCTTGAATCGCGCCTTTTCGGCGGCGGTGTAGCCCATGCAGTCCATCACGATCAGGTCCGGGGCCTGCGCGGCAAGCTCGGTCGCGGCGGCGTCGATGGTGGCGCCATCCGATCCCGGGCGCAGCGCGCGGGCGATCACGGTGACGCCGGGGCGCCGCCATCTGTCGGTCAGCGTGCCCACCTGTTCGGGCAGCGGCACCAGAACGCCAAGCCGCCCACCGTCGAACACCGCGCCCACCACCGCATCAAGGATGCGGGACGGGCGCAGCAGCAGCCCGGCGCCGTCCAGCGCGGGAAAGCTGCCCGTGCAGGACAGCAGCGTCACGTCGAACCCTTCGCCGGCAAGCTCGGCCAGACGGCGTTTCACCCCTGCCGTCACCACGTCATGGCGGACGGTGATCGCCGTGCCGTCGCGCCGGTAGGTGAACAGCGCAGCATCGCCCGGGCCGGGCGCGGCGCTGGCGATCTGGGCGTCGGACAGATCGTCCAGCGCGCCGCGCTGATCCAGCGCGATGCCCGGCGACAGCACGGCGGACAGTTCGGCGAACTGGCCGGGGCGGGGCGTCTGCCCGATCGAGATGACGGCGGCGCGTCTTGTCATGGCATCCTCAGGGCGCGGGCCGAAGCGGCTGGTTCATGGTCAGGCAGGTTTCAAGCGGTTCGCGCTGCGACACCGGCACGCGCAGGCTGCCGGGCAGATTGCCGAAGCCGATCATCACCGCCACCTGCGCGCTGTGGGGAATGCCGGTCAGCGCGTGCAGGGCCAGATCCTGGCGGTATTCCTCGCCCCAGTTGAGCATCACGGCGCCCAGCCCCTCGGCGTGCAGCCCGTGGGCCAGCGACATGGCGAACATGCCCGCGTCGATCCAGCCCTGATAGCGTTCCTCGACCTCGTACCAATGGGTCAGATCGCTGGCGACAAGGGCAACCCCCGCCACCTCGTGGCCAAAGTTTCGATTGCCCGATTGCAGCGCCAGCACCCGCTGCACCATGTCCGGTTCTGTCCAGATCCAGACCCGGCAGGTCTGGCGGTTGCAACTTGACGGCGTCATCTGCGCGGCGCGCACGGCGCGGTCGATGCTGGTTTGCGCCACCGGCCCCGGGGCGAACTGGCGGATCGAATGGCGCGCCTGCGCAAAGCCAAGATAGTCGATCATGCCGGCGCGGCGGATGTCTTCGGCGCTGACCGTTTCGGCGCCGCCTTCCAGCCTTTCGCCGCGCCAGTCGCGCAGCCGCTC
>CAXICP010000106.1:0-8940 GCA_964022595.1 uncultured Salipiger sp. | reverse complement strand
GCTTCTCTAGCTTCATGACGGTTTCGCGTCAACCCTTGCCCGGCATGCTTTTTCGCGCGCGCCGGGCTTTGTTCACCGCGCGGGCAGGCTTTCGCCCAGGTAGGTTTCCAGCAATTCCTCGGCCGCGGCGGCGGCGCTGACCTGCCCCGCCTCGACCTGCGCGGCAAGCGCGGCCATGGCGCCCTTGACCGGTTCGCGGCGCAGCCGGGCCAGAAGCCCCTCGCGCACCTCGGATTCGAACCAGAACCGCGCCTGTTCGGCCCGCCGTCCCTGGAAATGCCCGGTCTGGCGGCGCCAGTCGGCAAGCTGGGTCATCTCGGCCCAGGCGGACTCCAGCCCGCTTTCCAGCGCCGCCGAGACGGTCAGCGCCTTTGGAAAGCCCTCGGGGTCCTGCGGGCGCTTGCGCAACAGGCGCAGCGCGCCAGCGTAATCGGCGCAGGTGCGCGTGGCTGTCGCCTTCAGATCGCCGTCCGCCTTGTTGATGAGGATGATGTCGGCGGTTTCCATGATGCCGCGCTTGACGCCCTGCAATTCGTCCCCGCCCGCCGGGGCCAGCAGCAACAGGAACAGGTCCGACATTTCCGCCACCACGGTTTCGGACTGCCCCACGCCCACGGTTTCGATCAGCACCACGTCGAAACCGGCCGCTTCGCACAGGCCGATCGCCTCGCGCGTGCGCCGCGCGACGCCCCCAAGATGCGATTGCGCCGGAGACGGGCGGATGAACGCGCCCCTTTCGCGGCTCAGCCGTTCCATCCGCGTCTTGTCGCCCAGGATCGACCCGCCGGTGCGCGCCGAACTGGGATCGACCGCCAGCACCGCAACGCGCAGCCCGCGCGCCACCAGCATCATCCCGAAGCTTTCGATAAAGGTCGACTTGCCCACCCCCGGCGTGCCCGAAAGCCCGACGCGCAGCGCCTCGCGCCCCGATCCGCGCAGCCGTTCCAGCAGCCCCCGCGCCAGCGCCCGGTGATCGGCGCGCCCGCTTTCGACAAGCGTGATCCCCCGCGCCAGCGCCCGGCGTTCGCCCGCCAGGATCCGCGTTGCCAGGTCGTCGATGTCCATTGCCGCCGCTCCTCGTCCGTGCCGCCCCGAAAGAACCCGCAAGCCGCGCCCTTGTCCAGCCCTCGCGCTGCGGGGCCACGCCCCCTTTACCACGGGCTGCGCTGCGCTACCGTCGGTGCCACAACCCACCCCGGAGGACCCCCATGAAGATCACCTGGCTCGGACACGGCAGCTTTCGCTTCGAGATCGCAAGCGAGGTCATTCTCGTCGACCCCTGGCTTACCGGCAACCCGATGCTGCCCGAGGGCCGCCGCGCCGAGGCGCTAAACGGCGCCACCCACATCCTGATGACCCACGGCCATTTCGACCATACCGACGGGCTGGTCGAACTGGCCAAGGAACACGACCTGCCGGTTTCGGGGATGTTCGAGCTGATGTCGGTGCTTGAATCGCAGGGGGTGAACGTCGCGCATGCCTTCAACAAGGGCGGCACGGCGATGGTGGGCGATGTGGCGATCAGCATGGTCCCGGCCTCGCACAGCTCGTCGATGGTGGTGGATGGCAAGCCGCAATACACCGGCGCCGAAGTCGGCTACGTCATTCGCGGCGACGGGCATTGCGTCTATTTCTCGGGCGATACCACGATCATGGCCGACATGGCCTGGATCGGCGAATACTACGCCCCCACCGTGGGCATCCTGTCGGCGGGCGGCTATTACACGATGGACATGGAAATGGCCGGCTGGGCGGCAAAGAAGTATTTCGACTTCAAGACCGTCATCCCAATGCATTACCGCACCTTCCCGGCGCTGGAACAATCGGCCGAGGTGCTGGCCGCCGAGCTTCCCGGCGTCAAGGTGATCGAACCTCAGGTGCTGGTGCCGATCGAACTTTAAGGTTTGCCCCGCGCCCCGGCGGTGGGCGCGGGCGCTTTTGGCAGGGGGCGTTTCGCAATCGCCTGAAACGCGCCCGGCCCCTAAAGGTGGCTGCGCGCCAGCGCCCGGTCGGGCATGTCCAGATGCGGCAACCCGTTGAACTGGGTCAGCACCAGCCCCGACGGCATCGGCTGGAACCGGTGCACAGAACTGTTTTCGATGGCAAGGCAGGCGTTGGCCAGCGCGCCCATCCCCAGATCCATGGTCACGCCCATCGCCATGCCGATCACCCCGCCCGAGGTCACAACGATGGCGCGCCCTTCTCCGCCGGCGATGTCGTCCAGCACCTCTGCCACCCGGGCACGGAAGGTATCGAACCCCAGCGGCGCGCCGGTCAGCGCGCCATCGCGCCACAGCCCGAAAAGGCGCGGCAGGTGCAACGAGAATTCCTCGCGGCAGGTGGGCATGGCGATGCCGTGCTGCGCCTCGCACAGCTGCGCCATGGTGAAATATTCCAGCTCGTCCAGACGCGGATCGACCTGCAAATCGATCCCCAGCGCCATTTCCTCGGCGGTTTCGCGGTGCCGGCGCAGGGTGCCGCGATAGCCGCGCGCAAAGGTTTCGCCCGTGTCGCGCAGATGCTCGCCCAGCCAGCGGGCCTGGCGGCGGCCCAGATCGCTTAGCTTGTCATAGGATTGCTCGTCGCGCGCACCGGTGTTGGCCTGGCCGTGACGGACCATCGTGACATGGGACATGGGGCTTCTTTCGTTCTGGGGGCTTTGCAGCGGGGCGCCGCAACCGCGCGCGCTGCGGAACGGGCGGGGCCGACGGGCCCCGCCCAAAGCTGTCAGTCGGTGACCGTGACCGACACCATGCGGTCGGGCTGGCCGACCACCGCGCCATTGCCGCCGGTGCCGCGCTTGATCGCATCGACCACGTCCATGCCTTCGGTCACTTCGCCGACGACCGTGTACTGGCCGTTCAGGTGCGTCGCGGGCGCAAACATCACGAAGAACTGCGAATTGGCCGAATCGGGATTTTGCGAGCGGGCCATGCCCACCGCGCCCCGGTCGAACGAGCGGTCCGAGAATTCGGCCGGAAGGTCGGCCATGTCGGACCCGCCGGTGCCGGCCATGCGCATGTCGGCGCCCATCTTGCCGTATTGCACATCGCCCGTCTGCGCCATGAAACCGTCGATCACCCGGTGGAACACGACATCGTCGTATTCACCCGCCTTGGCCAGCGCGGTGATGCGTTCCACGTGCCGGGGGGCGACGTCATCGAACAGCTCGATGTGAAAGGTGCCGTTGGCGCCCTCGCCCTGAACCGTGACGTCAAGGCCCGCCGCCATCGCGGGCAGGCCCAGCACGCAGCAAACCCCCGCCAGAAGGTTACGCATCTGCGGCAACCTTGACGCTGATCATGCGGTCGGGGTTTGCGGGCGGCTCGCCGCGGGTGATCGCATCGACGTGCTCCATGCCTTCGATGACGCGCCCGTAAACGGTGTACTGCCCGTTCAGGAAGCTGTTGTCCTTGAAGTTGATGAAGAACTGCGAGTTGGCCGAATTGGGGTTCTGCGAGCGCGCAGCGCCCAGCGTGCCCCGGTCATGCGGCAGTTTCGAGAATTCCGCCGGCAGGTCCGGCAGGTCCGATCCGCCCGTGCCGGCGCGGCGCAGGTTGAACCCGTCTTCCATGTCGCCATGTTCCACGTCGCCGGTCTGGGCCATGAACCCGTCGATCACGCGGTGAAAGCACACGTTGTCATAAGCGCCCGCGCGCGCCAGTTCCTTCATGCGCTCGGCATGTTTCGGGGCGACGTCCGGCAGCAGTTCGATCACCACGGTGCCGTCCTTCAGCTCCATGAGGATGGTGTTCTCGGGGTCCTTGATGTCGGCCATGTCATACTCCCAATGGGTCCGATGAGGTTGGGCGCAGACTTAATGCCCGCGCGCCCCTTGCACAACCTCTTCGCAAACGCGCGCCCTGCCCGCGCGCATTGACGCCGGGCGCGTAGCGGGGCAGACCTTTTGCCAATGCCCAAGACCGGAGGAGCCGCATCATGGCCTGGAAGACACTCGACGACATGGATCTGGACGGCAAGCGCGTCCTGACCCGGGTCGACATCAACGTCCCCGTCGAAAAAGGAGAGGTCACCGACGCCACCCGCGTCGAACGCATCGGACCGACCGTGCAGGACATCATCTCGCGCGGGGGCACGCCGATCCTGCTGGCCCATTTCGGGCGTCCCAAGGGCAAGGTGGTGCCCGAGCTGTCGCTGAAGATGCTGGTCCCCACGCTTGAATCGGTGTTCGGCACGACCGTGCATTTCACCACCCTCGGCGAAGCCGGCGCCGCCATCGACGCCTGCGCGCCGGGCCACGTGGTGCTGGTGGAAAACACCCGCTTCGAGCCGGGCGAGGAAAAGAACGACCCCGAACTTGCCGCCACCTATGCGCGGCTGGGCGACATCTATTGCAACGATGCATTTTCCGCCGCCCACCGCGCCCACAGTTCGACCGAGGCGCTGGCGAGGCTGCTGCCCGCCTGCGCGGGTCGCCTGATGCAGGCCGAACTGGAAGCGCTGGAATCGGCGCTTGGCGCGCCCCGGCGCCCGGTGCTGGCGGTCGTCGGCGGCGCCAAGGTGTCGACCAAGCTGGAACTGCTGGGCAACCTCGTAAGCAAGGTCGACATGCTGGTGATCGGCGGCGGCATGGCCAACACGTTCCTTGCGGCGCAGGGCATCGACGTGGGCAAGTCGCTGTGCGAACACGAAATGACCGGCACCGCGCGCGAGATCGCTGAAAAGGCCGCCGCCGCGGGCTGCGAGATCCTGCTGCCGCGCGACGTGGTCGTCGCCCGCGAATTTCGCGAAAACGCCCCGTCCGAGGTGGTGCCCGCCGAATCCTGCCCGCCCGATGCGATGATCCTGGACGCCGGGCCCGACAGCGTGGCGCATGTGGAACAGGCCATCGACCGCGCCGCCACGCTGATCTGGAACGGCCCGCTTGGCGCTTTCGAAATCGCGCCCTTCGATGCGGCCACCAATGCTGCTGCCGCCTCGGCCGCACGGGCCACCGCCAACGGCTCTCTGGTGTCCGTCGCGGGGGGCGGCGACACGGTCGCGGCGCTGAACAAGGCCGGCGCTGCGGATGATTTCACCTATATTTCCACCGCCGGGGGCGCGTTCCTGGAATGGATGGAAGGCAAGGAACTGCCGGGCGTCGCCGCGCTCGGCTAAGTGCCTTGATCGATGCCGGGGCGCCCTGTGCGCCCCGGCCTGCGGCATCGCTGCCGCAGGGGGGCGAAAAACGCCGGCGATGCGCGGATCGGGATTCCCCTTCACGTTGATGCGTGCCATCAAATCCCCACGCATCCGTCAGAGATGCGACCCGAGGCAAAAGCAGAGCACCCCCCATGTCCGCAAGGCGCAAACCCGCGTTCGGCGCGTTGATCTATACCGGCGTCACCCTGTCCCTTTCCGCCTATTTCACCTTTGCCGCCGTTCAGGGCGATTTCGGCCTGTTCCGCCGCGCCGAGATCGACAGCGAGGCGGCGCAGCTGACCGCCGAGCTTGAACAGCTTGAACGTGAAGTGGCGCGGATGGAAAACCTGACGCTGCGCCTGTCGGACGACTATCTTGACCTTGACCTGCTGGACCAGCAGGCCCGCGACATGCTGGGCCTGATGCGGTCCGACGAGATCGTGGTACGCTAGGCCCCCGCCTTTCCGTCGAAAATTTTACGCATGCACCGGTTTGCGGGCGGAAACCCGCCCCGGCGCAGGCGAAACAGCAAGGCCCCGCCGACCGGCAGGGCCCGCACGCCCCCGGGCGGACAAGAGGCTTGATCGGGGGCACCGCCGCCCCCCATCTTGATGGCAGAGCAAGACAACAGGCAGCACGACAGATGCGACGCAAGACCAGACTCAAAGCCCTTACCGCCCTGCAGGCCGCCGCGCTTGCGATGCTGGCAATCTTTGGCGCCTTTTCGGCGCAGGGACACGCCAAGCCGTGCAAGCCGAACCTGTCGCCGCCCTCGTCCGCGTCCTGCTACATCGCCCCGACCGAGCAGCGCTAGCGGCCCATCGCCTCGTACAGCGCCGGCAGGAAGACATCGGTGTAAAGCGTGCCCGCCAGCGGGCCGGTGTGCTTGTGCAGCACCGTGCCATCGCCCGCGACGATGAAGGTCTCGGGCGGGCCGGTCACGCCCCAGTCGATGGCAGCACGGCCCTGCGGGTCGAAAGGCACTCCGATGAAGGGCGAGCCGTCGTCGCGCAGGTAGCTGGCGGCAGTGCCGGCCTGATCCTTGAAGTTCACGCCGACGATACGCACCCCTTCGCCCTGCAGTTCCAGCAGGCGCGGGTGTTCGGCCCGGCACGGCGGGCACCAGGACGCCCAGAAGTTCACCACCGTCACCTCGCCGCTGCGCAACTCGGCGTCGGTCACGGACGGGAACCCTTCGAGCGTCTCGGGCGGAAGCCCCGGCGCCTGGCGCCCGATGAACTGCGAGGGCAGCGTCGTGGTGTCGCCCCGCTGCATCCCCAGGTACGCCGTCACCGCGAAGGCTGCGAACAGCAGCGGCGGCAGGATCGCCAGCATCGAAATCCGGCGGGCGGGTCTGCGCCCGTGATCGCTGTCAGCCATTGCGCTGCACCCTTTCCTCGATCTTCGCAAGCTCGGCGCGCACCTTGCGCGAGCGCGCCACGCTAAGCGCGACCAGCACGCCGATCAGCCCCAGCGCCACGCCATAGGACGACAGCACCGCAAAGGCGTATTTTCCAAGATCCGGCATCATGCCCGCCCCTCGCGTGCCAGCAGCGCGCGTGCCCGGCGCGCGCGGATTTCGGTCTGCGTGCGCAGGAAAACCAACGCCACGAACAGCAGCACGAAGCCGGCGATGCACACCAGCGCGGGGTACCAGAACACGTCGGCCACGTTTTCCTCGGCATCCATCGACAGCGACGCGCCCTGGTGCAGGCCCTGGTTCCAGAACAGCACCGCGTAGCGCGACAGGATCGCAAAGACCGACCCGACAAGGCACAGGATCGACGTCAGGTCCGCCGCCGTGTCGTCGTTTTCGATCGCCGACCACAGCGCCATGTAGCCAAGGTAGAACAGGAACAGCACCAGGAACGAGGTCAGGCGCGGATCCCACGCCCACCAGGTGCCCCACATGGGCTGGCCCCACAGCGCCCCCGTCGCCAGCGCGATCACCGTGAAGGTCGCGCCCACGGGCGCCGCCGCCCGCGCCGCCAGCGCCGATACATGGTGGCGCCGCACGATCCAGATGAGCGAGGCGATCAGCATCATCGCCCAGGCGTTGATCGCCATCATCGCCGCCGGAACATGCACGTAGAAGATCTTGACCGTGCTGCCCTGACGGTAATCGTCCGGGGTGAAGAACACGCCCCAGACCAGCCCCGTCACAAGGCAGATCAACGCCCCCGCCGCGACCCACGGCAGGACAAGATCCGTCGTGCGGATGAACTTAACGGGGTTGGCGTATTCCCAGATCGACATGCGGCTGACCCTATCGCTGACTGGCCCGCGTTACACCCAAATTCTGTGCGAGGGGCAAGCCCTTCCAAGGTCGCGCCCCGGGAGGCGTGGGTGTGGTCAGGGCAGCGGCAGGCCCGTCTGCACGGCGGTCAGCGTGTCCAGCAGCCGAACCTCGATTCGCCGGAAGATCCCAAGCGCCTTGTTGGACGGGTGGGTGAACATCTTCATCACGCTGCCTTCGACCGCCACAAGATTGTCGCAGCCCGGCAGGTCCAGCCCGATATAGCTGACCTGCGCATCGCCGATGGGCAGCCCGCCCAGCGAGGCGTCAAGCGCCTGCGCGTCCAGCGTGGCAAAGCCCTGCGCGGTCACGAAATCCAGCAGATCGTCCAGCCCATCGGGGGTAAAGCGGCTTTGCCGCGGCCCGTCTTCGGATCTTGCGGTGACGGCGCCGTTGGCATGGACCGCCAACAGCGGAGGCGTGCGCGGCGCGCCCTCGCCCGTGATGTCCAGGAACAGCACGACGGGCGCGTCATCGCCCACGGGGCGCGCGCAGTCCGCCGCCAGCGGGCCGCCCCAGGCCAGCAGCGCCAGCGCGGCGACAAGCTGCCTCATGTTGCGCGGCGGCGGCGGCGCAGACGCAGCGCACCCAGCCCGCCGAGGCCGATCAGCGACAGCCCAAGCCCCGCCGGCAGGGGCACCGCGGCGGTGACGGCAAAGACGGGATCGGTCACATAGGTGATGTAGCCCAGATCGGCGGACGAGGCGATGGTGGTGCCCGACACGGTCGTCGCGCCAAAATCGTAACCCAGCACCGAATTGGGGGTGGCAAAGGCGCCGCCAATATACCCGGTCATGATGTCGGACGAGCCACCGGCGAAGTCGGCCTCGTCCCAATGGCCGTGGGCGGTGCCCGACCCCCCGCCCAGTTCGACCGGCACATGGGACGCATCCAGCCCGAATTCCGCGTTGTAGACCGCAACGCCGAAATTGCCGGTATAGCGCCCGGCGCTGGAATAGACGTTCTGGGTATCCTCGAAGGCGCCACCGTAGACCGTGGTGTTCCACAGCGTGCCAAAGCCCATCACATGCGCCATTTCATGCACGATGACGTCGAACAATGTGCCCTCGCCGTGCATCCTCGTAAGGTCGGCGGTGTCGAAATACATGAAACCGTTGGTCGCATAGGCGTATTGCGACGCGCCGGAATAGATCGACAGCTGGGTCGGGCCCGCCGCCCCCAGCGTGCCGCCCGACCCGTCGATGCTGGCGCCGGCCGCGCTGATCTTCAGCGGTTTGATCGCAAGATCGTAGCGGTTGCCCAGGATCATCGTTTCCCAGAACGATTCAGCCTGCTGGAACACCGCCTGGAAATCGGTCGACAGCTTGCTGCTGTCCGCCGTGCCGTCGCCGTCAAGATCGAGCGCGCTGTCAAAGTCCAGCACGATGTCGAAAGGGTTCGCAAGGGCCGGGTAGGTCGCCGCCGACGCAAGAGCGGGAAGGCCGATCCCTGCCGCGGCAAGGGCTGTTCCCAGGAAAAACTGGCGCGCGTCAATCATTTTG
>CAXICP010000105.1:0-8970 GCA_964022595.1 uncultured Salipiger sp. | reverse complement strand
CCGGCCGTCATTCCGCCGCCATCGCGGGCGTCACCACCTGCGCGTCCATCAGCGTCAGCGTCGCCTTGATCCGCCCCTTGCGGCCATCCTCGTAGGTCACTTCCGTTTCGGTGTAGACGCTGCCTGCCCCCCCGTACAAAGCGTCGACAAGATCGGCGAACTTCTCGCCGATGATCTTGCGGCGCACCTTGCGGGTGCGCGTCAGCTCGCCGTCATCCGCGTCCAGCTCCTTGTGCAGCACCAGGAACCGGTGCACCTGGCAGCCCGACAGCATCGGGTCCTCGGCCACGCTGGCGTTGACCTGCTCGACATGGCCGCGGATGATTTCCAGCACCCTGGGGTGCCCCGCCAGTTCCTGGTAGGATGCGTAGGCGATATTGTTGCGCTCGGCCCAGTTGCCCACCGCCGTCAGGTCGATGTTGATGAAGGCCGCGCAGCGGTCCCGCCCCGCGCCGAACACCACCGCTTCCAGGATGTCGGGATAGAACTTCAGCTTGTTCTCGACGTATTTCGGCGCGAACAGCGCCCCGTTCGCCATCTTGCCCACGTCCTTGGCCCGGTCGATGATGCGCAAATGGCCGCTGCCTTCCTCGAAGAACCCCGCATCCCCGGTCGCCACCCAGCCTTGCGCGTCCTTGGTGTCGGCGGTGCTTTCGGGGTTCTTGTAATATTCCACGAAAACGCCGGGCGAGCGGTAGAACACCTCGCCGTTCTCGGCGATGCGGATTTCCACGCCGGGGGATGGCACGCCGACCGTGTCGGGCCGCACCTCGTTGTCGGGCTGCTGGGTGATGAACACCGACGCTTCGGTCTGCCCGTAAAGCTGTTTGAGGTTGATCCCCAGCGAGCGGTAGAAATCGAAGATCTCGGGCCCGATCGCCTCGCCCGCGGTGTAGCCCACGCGCACGCGCGAAAAGCCCAGCGCGTTCTTCAGCGGGCCATACACCAGCACCGAGCCCACCGCGTAGCGCAGCCGGTCCCACGGGCCGACCCGCGCCCCGTCCAGGATCGCCGGCCCCACCCGGCGCGCCAGCGCCATGTAATGCCGGAACATCCGCTTCTTGATCGCGCCCGCGTCTTCCATGCGGATCATGATCTGCGTCAGCTGCGTTTCGAACACGCGCGGCGGGGCGAAATAGTACGACGGCGCGATCTCGCGCAGGTCGGTCAGCATCGTGTCCGGGCTTTCGGGGCAATTCACGCAGAACCCCGTCCAGAAGGCCTGTCCGATGGAAAAGATGAAATCACCCACCCAGGCCATCGGCAGCCAGGCGAGCACCTCTTCGCCCGGCCCAAGACGATCGAATTCCGAAGACGCCTTGGCCGTTTCGATGATGTTGCGGTTGGACAGCACCACCCCCTTGGGCCGGCCCGTCGTCCCCGAGGTATACAGCATCACGCAGGTATCATCATAGCCCAGCGCCCCGCGCCGCGCGTCCAGTTCGCCGATCAGCTCGTCGCGGGCGGCGCGGCCCTGCGCCTGAACATGCGCATAGTCATGCAGCTGCCGGTGGTCGTATTTGCGCATGCCGCGCGGATCCACATAGATCATGTGTTCGAACTGGTGCAGATCGGCTTGGATCTCGATCACCTTGTCGACCTGTTCCTGGTCGGCGGCGATGACGAACCCCGCCCAGCAATGCGACAGCACGTATTCCATTTCCTCGGCCACCGCGTCCTGGTACAGCGGCACCGGAACCGCGCCGCACATCTGCGCCGCGACCATGGCCCAGTAAAGCGCGGGCCGGTTGCGCCCGATGACCGCGACGTGATCCCCCCGCGCTACGCCCAGGTTCAAGAGCCCAAGCGCCAGCGCCTCGATCTCGGCGGCCCCCTCGGCCCAGGTCCAGCTTTGCCAGATGCCGAATTCCTTTTCGCGCCAGGCCGGGCGGTCGCCAAGAACCTCGGCATTGCGCTGCAACAGCTCCGGGATCGAGCGCAGACCCTCTGCGCCCATCGACATGTAGGCCAATCCTCATCCTCCCTTGATCGCCCGGGGCTCCTCTTCCCCGGTTGCCTGCGGCCGGTGGGCCGATGGCGGTGCGATTCAGACCCCATTAGGGTCCTCGCAAGGCTGTCGGTCAATCTTTACGTCATCTTTGCGGGATTCTAACGAATTGTAACCGGCCCCCGACCGCCCCGCCGCGCTGGCCCCGGCCCCCTGCCGGTGCTAGCCTTGCCCCCGGCGGGAGGCACGATGCAGAAACACAAGCTGACGCAGGCCGGGCTGAACCTGATCCAGCAGGCCCTGTCGATCTATGACAGCGATCTGCGCCTTGCGGTGTCCAACCGGCGCTTTGCCGAGATGTTCGACCTGCCGCGCGCGCTGTACACCGAAGGCGCGCGCTTCGACGACACCATCCGCCACCTGGTGGAATGCGGCGAATACGGGCCCGTGGCCGATGTGGATGCCTTTGTCGCCGCCCGCGTCGATCAGGCCCGCGCGTTCAAGGCCCATTACATGGAACGCACCCGCGCCAACGGGCACACCATCAGCGTCGAGGGCGCGCCGCTTCCCGATGGCGGCTGGGTCACCGTCTACACCGACATCACGTCGGTCAAACGGCAAGAGGCGCTGCTGCGCACCCGGTCCGAACTGCTGTCCGAAGAGGTGCTGCGCCGGTCAGAGGAACTGTCGGCCACCAACCGCGAACTGGCCGCCACCAACGCCGCCCTTCAGGAAGCCCAGACCGAACTGCGCGAGATCGAGGCCCGCACCCGCCTGACCACCGAAATGATGCCCGCCCACATCGCCCGCGTGGATGCGCGCGGCATCTACACGTTTTCCAACCGGCGCCTGTCATCGGTGATGCCGGGGCGCCCGTCGGACATCGTGGGGCTGCACGGATCGCAGGCGCTGGGGCCGGCCTGGGCCAAGGTCCGCCCGCAGCTGGACCTTGCGCTGGCGGGGGAACAAAGCATCTTCGAATTCACCGACGACGGCTCGCAGCGGCGCATCCGCGCGGTGTTCACCCCCGATCCGGTCGAGCCGGGCGTCTACATCCTGTCCCATGACGTGACCGAGGAAACCCAGGCCCGCGCCGCCCTGCAACAGACGCGCCGGCGCGAAATGGCGGCGCAGCTCATTTCGGGGCTGGCGCATGATTTTTCCAACCTGCTGACGATCATCCTTGGGATGCAGTCGAAGCTGTCGCGCATGGTCGGCCCCGAAGCGGCCCCGCTGGTGACCGCCACGCTGCAGACCGCGCGGCGGGGGGGCGATCTGCTGGACCGGATCGCCGACATCACCTCGCACCGGGCGTGGCGGCCGGTGCCCGTGGCGCTGCCCGCCTTCCTGGACGATCTTGCCACGCTGGCCACGCCTTCGCTGCCCGGCGGCGTGACGCTGGACGTGCAGGCCGAAGCGCGCGGCGCCTACCTACTGGATGCGGGGATGTTGCAGGACGCGGCGCTGAACCTGGTGCTGAACGCCGCCGATGCCTGCACCGAAGGGGGCACGATCCGCGTCACGGCGCGCGCGGTGGGCGACACATGGCTGGAATTCGCGGTCACCGACACCGGCCCCGGCTTCACCCCGCAGGCGCTCGCGCATGGGCTGGATCCGTTCTTTACCACCAAGGGCGGCGACGGGTCGGGGCTGGGGCTGGCGATGGTCTATGACATGGCCAAGCTTGCGGGGGGCGATGTGCGTCTTGCCAATGCCGACACGGGCGCGCGGGTCACGCTGCGCCTGCCCCTGCGCGAGCCGGTCGCGCTGCCCTGCCCCGGCCTTGTGCTGCTGGTGGAAGACAACCCCGACCTGCGCACCCAGCTGCGCGAGATGCTGACCGGGCTGGGCCATGCGGTGGCCGAGGCGTCTTCGGTGGCCGAGGCCTGCGCCCTGGCCGACGGGCTGGACGTGGACCTTGTGCTGTCGGACATCACGCTGGAAGGCGCCGAGCCCGGCACCGACCTGCCCGCCCGCCTGCCCGGCCTGCCCGTGCGCCTGATGACCGCCCTGCCCGAGGCGCACCCGCTTTACCGCCGCGCCGCCGCGATGGGGCCGGTGCTGCGCAAGCCCTTTTCCGCCGGCGCGCTCGCCGCCTTCCTGTCCGAGGACCCCGCATGACCGCCCCCCTTGTGTCGATCCTTGACGATGAACCTGCGATCCGCGCCATGCTGGCCGAAGCCCTGGCCGAGGCCGGGTTCCGCACCAGCGCCTTTGCCCGCGCCACCGAATTCGAGGCGGCGCTGAAACGCGCCCGCCCCGATGTCTGCCTTGTCGATCTGGGCCTGCCGGATCGCGACGGGCTAAGCCTTGTGCACCGCCTGGCGCTGGAACAGGGGGCGGTGGTCATCATCATCTCGGGGCGCGCGCAGGTGCAGGACCGGGTAACCGGGCTGGAACTGGGCGCGGACGACTACATCATCAAGCCCTTCGATCCGTCCGAGGTGGTCGCCCGCATCCGCGCCCGGCTGCGCAGCCCACGGCGCGAGGCGCAGCGCGGCGACACCGCCCGCTTTGCCGGATGGACCGCGCATTTCTCGCGCTACGCGCTGGAAGACGCCAGCGGCGCCGAAACGCCGTTTTCCCACGCCGAAGGCGAGGTGCTGCGCATGTTCCTTGATGCGCCCAAGCGGCTGATCACCCGGGCGCAGATGCAGGAAACGCTGGGCGGGGCCGCCGGGGAAAGCTTTGACCGGGCGATGGATGTGCGCATCTCGCGCCTGCGCCAGAAACTGCGCGAAGACCCGCGCAACCCGCGCCTGATCAAGACGATCTACGGCGCGGGATACATCTTTCTGGGGGATGTCACGTGGGTCTAGAGCGCGAAAAGGTCAGACCTGTTCGGTGTCCAGCAGCTTGACCAGTTCGGCCTTCATCTGGGCCAGCTCGTCGCGATAGGACGACGGGGGAAGACAGCTGAGCGCGGCGTCGAAATCGCCCAGCACCTGCGCCTCGGCGTCTTCGACGGCTGCCATCATGTCGCCGTCGATCTCTTCGAACAGCGATCGCAGCGACACCGTTGTGCGGCTGATCGCGGCCTTGAACCCTTCGGACCCGTCGGGGTCGCCCCCCAGCGCGGTGATGATCGCGGCGATGCGCTGGCTTTGTTCCACATGCAGCCCGCGGAATTTCAGCGCGATGAAACGGAAATCGGGCGCGGCCTTTTCGGCCATCTCTTCGAACCAGGCGCGGCAGTCGGCGCTGCGCGACAACAGATGCTGAAGAACCGAAAGCTGGTCCTTGCTCGCGGTGATCGGCGTGACGTCGGTCATGAGGGGTATTCCTTGCGGCTAACGAAGCCGAACGCGCCTGCGCGGGATCGGTTCCCCGGGCCGGCGCAGGTGCCGCCGGTCAGACCGCCAACCCGGCAAGCAGGGTGCGCGCCGCTTCGGGTATGGGAATGGGCCGGGTCTGCGGGTTCACCAGCACATGCACAAAGAACCCCTCGACGCAGGCGGTCGCGGCGCCTTCGCGAAAGATGCCGATTTCAAAGCGCACCGATGACGTGCCCAGCCGCCCGACGCGGATTCCCGCCTGCAGAATATCGGGAAAGCGCGCCTCGGCATGGTAGGTGCAGCCCGATTCCACCACCAGGAAACGCATCCCGCCGGTCTGCGCGATTTCCATGCCCTGTTCGATCTGCCAGCGGCTGACCACCGTGTCGAAATAGGACAGGTAGGTGACATTGTTGATGTGCCCGTAGGCGTCGTTGTCCTTCCAGCGGGTCTGGACGGGGTAAAAGCGCGCGTAGGCATCGCGGGGGGACGGCGGCGGGCGGCTCATCCCGATTTCAGCGCCCGAAACGCCGCCGACGCGCCCCAGCCCGCCGCGATGGCGATCACGATGGACAACAGCCCGTAAAGCGCCGGCTGGTTGCGCGACAGGTTGAACAGCCAGCGTTCCAGCCCGACCTTGCGCACTTCCAGCGTCGAGGCGTGCTGCGACACCACCTTGCCGCCCCGGGTCAGGAAGACGCGGGTGGTGTAGGTGCCTTCGACGATGCTGGCCGGCATGCGGATCGCCACGTCGAACAGCGTGGATTCGCGGAATTCGACACTGTCGTAAAAGGTTTCGTACAGATCGTTGCCCTCGCGCAGGCGGATCAGCGCGTCGGTAAAGCTTTGGCTGTCGGTGATGGTCATGGGGGCGCCCACGGACCGGATGGCGCGTTCGATGGACACCTTGTGGCGCAGGTCCTCGACCTCGGAAATCGACTCGTCCCAGGGGGCCGAGCTGGCGACGGCGTAAAAGGACGGCGCGGCGTCGATCTCGACCGAGTCGGTGTTGACCCAGATCCCGAAACGCCGCTCCTTGCGCCAGACGGCGACCGGCGCCACCGGCCCCGCGACGGTGACGATCACCCGCAGCGGCGGGTCCGCCTGGATCGCCGCCTCGCGCTTGACCGCGCCAAAGATCAGCACCTCGGAGCCGTTGAAATCGGTGGTGATGGCCACGCTGTCGCGGCTTAGCCCCATGACCACCTCTTCGGCCCGCCCCGAAACGGGCAGGGACAGGGCAAGGGCCAGCAGGACCGGCAGCGCCCGGATCATCCGCCCGCCCCCAGTTCGAACAGGTCCGACGGGGTCAGGAACAGATCCAGCGCCAGCTTGCCGCAGACCAGCAGCACCAGCGATGCAAGCGCGATGCGCAGCTGCTCGGCCTTCAGCCGGGTGCCAAGCGCCGTGCCGATCTGCGCACCGATCACGCCCCCGATCAGCAGCACCAACGCCAGCAGGATGTCGACCGTCTGGCTGGTGATCGCATGGGCCATGGTGGTAAAGGCGGTCACGAAGATGATCTGGAACAGCGACGTGCCCACGACCACCTTGGTCGGCATGCCCAGAAGATAGATCATCGCGGGCACCATGATGAACCCGCCGCCCACGCCCATGATCGCCGACAGCACGCCCACGCACAGCCCCACCAGCGCCGGCGGGATGGCCGAGATATACAGCCCCGAGGTGCGAAAGCGCATCTTGAACGGCAGCCCGTGCAACCGGCCGTGATGCCTGCGCCGGGGCGGGCCGCCCCGTTTGGACCGGCGCAGCGCGCTGAGGCTTTCAAAGAACATCAGCCCGCCGATGATGCCCAGGAACACGACATAGCACAGCCGCACCAGCAGATCGACCTGGCCCATCCCCTTGAGAAGGTTGAACACCCACACCCCGATCGCGGCCCCGGCGATGCCCCCCGTCAGCAGCACCGTGCCCATGCGCAGATCGACCGTCCGCCGCTTGAGATGCGCCAGCACCCCGGACACCGAACTTGCGACGATCTGGTTCGCCCCGGTGGCCACCGCCACGGCGGGCGGGATGCCCATGAAGAACAGCAGCGGCGTGATCAGGAATCCCCCGCCCACGCCGAACATTCCCGACAGGATGCCCACAAGCCCGCCCAGCCCGAAGAGCAGTAGGATATTGACCGACACTTCGGCGATGGGAAGATACACCTGCATGCCAGCGACTTTGCGAGCGCGCGCGGTGATTGGCAAGCGCCGCCGGTGACGACGGGCGGGCGGTCTGGCGAAAAAGCCTCAGACCCCCGGGCCCATCGGGCGGGTCAGCGCGGGCGGATGCCCTTCAGAAAGATGTCGACCGCCCGGTCGCGCCGCCTGCGCTTTTCCTCGGACGGATCGCAGGGCCGGGGCTGGCTTGGGGTCAGCAGGTGATGCAGCGCGTTGCCCATCACCATGTCGGCAAGCAGTTCCGCCGCCTCGACCGGGGTCATGCCGTGCAGGTCGATTTCGCCCGTGCCGGCGGCGGCCTCGATTTCGCGCGCCACATAGCCGATCAGCGCGCCGCGCCCCTCGGCGTCGAACTGCTGGGCAACGCCGGGATACAGCGGCGCCTCGGCGACCACCGCGCGCAGCAGCTCCAGCGGGGCCTGTTCGAACTGCGGCATGGGGTTGAGGGTCAGCAGCTTGCGCAGCCGCTCGCACAGGGGGCGGTCGCGGTCGCACGGATCAAGCGGGCGAAAGATCGTGCGCCCGATTCGCGCGAAGGTGGCGCCCAGCAATTCCTCGCGGCTGCCGAAGATGGCGTAAAGCGTGCGCTTTGACATGCCGACCTTGCGCGCGATGCCCGCCATGCTCAGATCTTCCAGCCGGCACTGGCCCAGCAGGTCGCCGACGGCATCCAGCACCATCGCCTCGCGCGTTTGCGCGTCGATCTGAACGGGCCGCCCGCGACGGCGCGGCGATTCCGGTGGGTTTGCCGAGTCTTCTTGCACTGCACATCTCCTGTGCTTCAACGCAGGGAAAATAGGGGCGGTTCCCGCGCTCCGCACTTTACAAAACTTGCCGGTTTCCATATCGGCTTGCAAGAGCGATCCGCACCCGTTGCGGGCCCAAGCCTTCCTGGAGTGACGACATGCACATCGAAACGCCGTGCAAACTGCGCCGCCTGCTTGCCGTGGCAGGCCTTGCGCTGACGGCCCTTGCCCTGCCCGCGACTGCCCAGCAACAGGGGGGCGAACGCCCGCCGCAGCCGGTCACCGTGGTGACGCTTGGCGCGCAGGACGTGACGCTGACCGCGACGCTGCCGGGGCGGGTCGCCGCGTCGGGCGTGGCCGAGGTGCGCCCCCAGGTGGGCGGCATCATCACCGAACGGCTGTTCAAGGAAGGCGCCGAAGTCAGCGCCGGCGAGCCGCTGTACCGGATCGACCCGGCCACCTACGAGGCATCCAAGGCCGCCGCCGACGCTTCGCTTGCGCAGGCCAACGCGACGCTGCGTTCGGCCGAACGCGAGGCGACGCGCCAGCAGGAACTGCGCGACCGCAACGTGACCAGCCAGCAGACGTTCGACGACGCGCTTGCCGCGCGCGACGTGGCCGAAGCCGCCGTCAAGGTGGCCGAAGCGAACCTGCTGTCCGCCGAGATCGACCTTGAACGCACCATCATCCGCGCGCCCATCTCGGGCATCGCGGGCCTGTCGCAGGCCACGCAGGGGGCGCTTGTCACCGCCGGGCAGGCCAGCGCGCTGACCACCATCCGCCAGCTCGACCCGGTCTGGGTCGACGTGACG